>JAPLHH010000059.1 GCA_026389735.1 Chloroflexota bacterium
AATGCTGCAATCAGGATACTCGCCTGTTAAAAATTCAATTATAAACTTCTCAGACAAAAGGTCGACTTCGGTGACCAGATTGCCCTGGCTTTTATGCTTTATCTGTTTTCTAGAGCCGAAGTTGGACAGGAGAATCTCGCCGGCGCCTTTAGCTGCTGCGATGGCTACTTCCAGGGCATTCTTGCCGCTTTTGGCTAAAGGTAAGTTATTCAAGGTCATTAGCTTATTTTGTCACCCTCACCTTATTCCCCAACAAGGGATAGGAATATAAGATGTCATTCTGAGGGAGCGGAGCGACTGAAGAATCTCACCTAAACGGAACTCACCAACTTATGAGATTCTTCGCTTCGCTCAGAATGACAAGGAAACAGGTTTTCAAACCACCCGTGGAAGAAGTCCCCTTTTTTCTTTGACTTCAGTTAAGGTCTTCTTGGCGATTGCCTGAGCCCGCTTAGCCCCGTCAGCAAGGACTTCAGATACATACTTCGGCTTAGCAGCAAGAGAAGCTCTCTTTTCACGCAAAGCGGCCAGTCTTAAATTTATCCCCTCAGCTAGCAACTTCTTGCAATCAACGCAACCGATGCCTGCCGAACGGCACTCAACAGCAATCTCATCCGCACGACTCGTGTTGAAGAAGCGATGAAGACTGAAGACATTGCATACCTCGGGATGACCGGGGTCAGAACGATACCGTCGAGCCGGGTCGGTAACCGCAGTCATCACCTGCTTCGATGTCTCCTCCGGCGTAGCCGCCAGCTCGATGTAGTTATCGTAGCTCTTGCCCATCTTCTGAGCGCCATTCAACCCCAGCACCATGGGAAAAGAGGTGAGCTTGGCTTGAGGCTCAGGAAAAGTAGGGCCAAAGAGGGAATTAAAACGACGGGCGATTTCCCGCGCCAGTTCAAGATGAGGGAGCTGATCTTCCCCCACCGGCACGACTTCAGCCTTGTAAAGCACGATATCAGCAGTCATAAGCACCGGATAGCCAACCAGCCCATAATTCACATTATGGGGTTGCATCCGCGCCTTCTCTTTGAAGGTAGGAACACGCAGTAGCCAGCTTAATGGCGTAACCATGCTGAGCAAGGTGTGAAGTTCCATTACCTCAGGAACATGCGACTGCACAAAAAGGATACTTTTCTTTGGGTCAAGGCCGGCAGCTAGCCAATCGAGCATCATCTCGTGAATATCCTGTTGAAGCCTATCCGTGTTCTCTAAGGTCGTTAGTGCGTGAATATCCACTATGCAATAAATGCAGTCATAGTCCTCTTGGAGGGCAACGTAATTTTGAATGGCGCCGAGATAATTACCTATGTGCTGTCTGCCGGTAGGTCTGGCACCTGAGAAAACGCGCTTTTTCATATTTCATGAAAGTTTAACACAAAGCATCGCCAGCTACAAACGGAAACAAAGAAATTTTTTTGTCATTACGAGAAGCGTTAGCGACGTGGCAATCTATGAGATTGCTTCGTCTTCGGCTCGCAATGACAGTGGGGGAACCAGCAATGACAAGCAGGGACAGGCCTTCAGGGTCCCCCACTTCGGGCTACGTTGCCAATGTGCTACCCATGTAGTTGCGACCCTTTAGGGTCACCTTTTCGGGGCGAGGCTAAAGCCTCGCAGCTACATGCAAGATTCTTCGCTTCGCTCAGAATGACAGGTAGGAGGTAAGGAGCAGCAGAAACCCGGGGCTACATGCTTTCGGGGGCTGCCATTCCCATTAGACGAAGGGTCCTGGCCAGAACAATTTGGGCGGCTTTAACTAACTTGAGCCGGGCCCAGGTCAGCTCCTGATTTTTCGAAACAACACGACATTGCTTGTAGAAGCTGTGAAAGACAGTGGCCAGGTCTTGAGCATAGTAAGGCAAATGATGAGGCTCCAGAGTGCTGGCAACTAATTCCAGCATTTCCGGCAGCAAAATCATCCGCCGTATCAAGGTCAACTCCGGCTCGGTGGTGAGCAAAGATACATCGCCCCGGGCATAATCGATTCCCCTTTCCTTAGCTAACCGAAGGATACTGGCAATGCGGGCATGAGCATATTGAACATAGTAGACCGGATTATCGGCTGATTGCTTCTTAGCCAGCTCCATATCAAAGTCCATCTGAGCATCGGCTGAGCGGGACAAAAAGACGAAGCGACAGGCATCCGAGCCAACTTCATCTATTACCTCTCTCAATGTGATAATATCGCCACTGCGCTTGGAGACCCTGACTATTTCCTGGCCGCGGCGTAATGTAACCAGCTGGCAGATTATGACCTTAAGCCGCTCCGGATTTATCCCCAGAGCATTGACCACGGCTATCATGCGGGAAACATGCCCCTGGTGGTCTGCTCCCCAGATGTTAATTACAGTATCGAACTGCCGCTCCAAAAACTTGTTAAAGTGATAGGCGACATCGGAAGCAAAATACGTGGGCGAGCCATCGCTCCGTATCAATACGTTATCTTTATCTTCGCCCGAAGCAGAAGATATAAACCAGGTGGCATTTTCCTTTTCGGCTACATAACCACCGTCTCTCAGCAACTTCATCGCCTTTTCATACTGGCCATTCTTATACAGGCTCTGTTCGCTGAACCAGACATCGAACTCCACGCCCAGCAGCTTGATGTCCTGTCTAATCATACCCATTATCTCGGCAACGCCGATTGCCCCCAGCTCACGAAGGGCAGCGTCTCCAGGTATTGTCAGAAAGCGTTTACCTTCTTTATCAATAATTTCCTTCGCCAGGTCAACCATGTAGTTGCCCAGATAGCCATCGCTTGGCATTTCAGCATTAACACCCAGGCATTGCTGATAACGCACATAAAGAGAACGGTTAAAGGCATCTAATTGGCTGCCAGCATCATTGATGTAATATTCCTTCTCTACAGCGTAGCCGGCAGCACTGAGCACATTAGCCAGAGTGCTACCCAGGACAGCACCACGACCGTGCCCGACATGAAGAGGCCCAGTGGGATTAACGCTGACAAACTCAATTTGAACCGGCCTGCCACCGCCCAGGTCAATATTGCCATAAGAATCGCCAGCATCCAGGATGGCTGCCACTTGTTGTGTCAGCCAATCGGAGCTGAGCTTAAAATTGATGAAGCCTGGGGCAACGACTACTATTCTGGCGACCTCAGGCAGGGGAGGCAGAAATTCGAGGATTTTCTCAGCGATTGCCTGAGGAGCTATATCCGCTGTCCTGGCCAGCTTCAGCGGAAGACTGGAGGCATAATCGCCGTGTTCCGGATTCTGCGGACGTTCTACAATAACCTCAGGCAAGGTTGTAACAGCAAGCACCCCTTCTTGCTGAGCCTGTGTTACGGCCTGCTCTAAGGCTTCAGTCAGTTTGCGTTTAATGACCATGAATCTTGAAAGTTTGAAAATGTTTGACATCACACCTGTCATTGCGAGCGAAGCGAAGCAATCTCACGTCATCACCCCACCACCTAGATTGCCACGGCATTTCATGCCTCGCAATGACAAGCAGGGTTGCTGAACACCCCTATATATTAGAACTACTACCGTTAACTTTCAAATCAGCTCAATTCACCGCCGGTTTGCCAGACACGGGCTAGCTCTTTAGCCAGAAGCCCATGCTCAGGCATCGTGAGACCAGAGTCTCGCTCAAAAAGGGATATTGCCTCATTTCTAGCCAACTCCAGAAGTGGAGTATCAGATAACCTGGCCATGCGGAGGTCCGGCAAACCGCTCTGGCGGGTGCCAAAGAATTCACCTGGCCCACGTAGCTCCAGGTCCTTCTCAGCTAAAACGAAGCCATTTTGAATTGCTTCTATGGCTTTCAACCTCTCGCTCCCTTCAGGTGAGGGCTTCTCAGCCAGAAGCAAACAGTAACTTTGTTTTTCACCCCGCCCGACACGACCCCGAAACTGATGCAACTGCGACAAGCCAAAACGATCGGCTGCCTCCACCAGCATAACGGTAGCGTTAGGCACATCAATGCCGACTTCTACTACCGGCGTAGACACCAGAATATCAAGCTTCCCATCCCGGAAACTTTGCATTACCTTCTCTTTCTCGCTGGCTGCCATCCGCCCATGGAGCAAACCAAGCCTCAAGTCGGAAAAAACCTCCCTGGACAAACGTTTATACTCAACAACTGCCGCCTTAGCTTCGATGCTTTCTGATTCCTCGATAAGGGGACAAATAATGAAAGCCTGTTGTCCGGCAAGAGTTTGCTTACGGAGAAAGTCATAAGCCCTGCCTCTCTGCTCAGGTCTAAGCCACCTTGTCTTTATCTCCTGCCGTCCCGGAGGCAATTCATCTATAACCGAAAGGTCTAAATCACCATAAAGAGTTAGCGCCAGAGTCCGTGGGATAGGCGTAGCTGTCATCACCAGTATATGGGGATTAAACCCTTTCTGACGCAATGCCAAGCGCTGCAAAACTCCAAAGCGATGCTGCTCATCAATCACCACCAGCCCCAGTTTGGAA
The DNA here is from genome assembly GCA_026389735.1 of Chloroflexota bacterium. The sequence continues at coordinate 4,443 of JAPLHH010000059.1, forward strand.
AACTCTACCGCCTTCTGAATGAGAGCATGTGTGCCGATAACAATATCTATCTTGCCTTCTTGAATCTGCTGATGTAACGCTTCTTTCTCCTTCTCGCTCAGGCTTCCGGTCAACAGAGCAAAGGTAACAGGGTTAGAAAAAAGCCCATGGTAACAGCAAACATTGCCCTGTTCATCCTTTTCATTGCTTATCTTAGACAGAAGCTGGCAAATATTCTTGAAGTGTTGCTCAGCCAGTATCTCGGTTGGCGCCATGAACGCTCCCTGATAGCCGTTATCAGCAGCTACCAACAAAGCTGCCGTAGCCACTACAGTTTTGCCACTGCCCACCTCTCCCTGGAGAAGTCGCGACATGGGTCTCGACTCTTGTAAGTCAGCGAGAATATCCTGAAGCACGCGCTGCTGCGCTTGGGTTAATGCGAAAGACAGAGAATTCAAGAATCTATTGAGGCTCTCTCTATTTATGCTGAAAGCGCTACCCGGTTGACTTTCCTGCCAGTCACGCTTTTTGCCTAGCACACCTAACTGAAGAAGGAAAAGCTCATCGAAAGCCAGACGCTTTCTCGCCTCAGCCTTCACCAAATGATTATCTGGATAATGAGCCTGGATAATCGCCTCAGGTAAATCCAGGAAATGACATCGGCTCTTAATCTCCTGTGGCAGAAAATCGGTCACCTGCCATACCCAATTATCGAGGGCTCTCTTTACTATATTTCTTACCTGCCGTGGATATAGACCTCGAGTCAAGGGGTAAACAGGCACCAGGCGGCCGGTATGAATCAACTCCTTATCCTCAACCAGCTCCCACTCTGGTGATTCAAATACCTTATTCCCTTTAAATTCAGATACCCTGCCGCTGAGCACCAGTTGAGCATTAGTGGGGAAGTTCTTAGCCAGGAAAGGTTGATTAAACCAAACTGCCCTCATATTGCCTGTCTCATCACCAACGATGACTTCAGTACCCTGTTGAGGGCCCAGCCTGGCTATTCGAGCTTCCCACACTGTAGCCAAAACGGTCTGTTCTTCACCAACTTCAAGTTCAGCAATAGGTTTTCTCTGACTATAATCGAGATGACGTCTGGGGAAGAAAAAAAGTAAGTCATGAATTGTCTGCACCCCCAGCTTAGCCAGCTTGCTAGCTAAACTGGCAGCAATACCTTTAACAACGGTTACCGGCGAGTCTAACCCCTTATCGCCGTTCGAAGAACGGGCTACGGGACCCGCCGATGGCCGGCTGACCACCTTAGAACGAGTCTGGCTCTTTTTTGCTGGCGTTGTTTCCGCTGCTGTTTCGGCTTGAGCCAGCCAATCAAGGACATCTTTTATCCACGCCTTACGCTTATCTACATCCCACTCGGCATAGATAGAATCAGCAAACCGAAGCTCGGTGAAGCGAGCCAGAAGTTCAGGGGAATTTATCCTGTCTCTAGTTTCTCCCGCCCATTTACGAAGGTACTTGTCGAGCCCGCCGAATACCGTGGTGTTAGCGTAGTTTCTCTGGCATTCCATTTGGAGGATGGTGCGCAACGGCTCGACATCTATGAGCGAAGAGGTTGTCACTGGCCTTAACCTTCTCTAAGTGCCACCAGTAGAGCACCAGGTCCGGCGTGGACTCCCAATGCCGGCCCAATCCTGAGCAGTCTAGGACAGAGCTTAGGCAAAAAGGTGCCTAACTGCTGAGCTGGTTCCGGAGTTACGTCAGAGCCAGTATCAGTTACAATTTTGACCAAAGCCACAAACGTCCCATAAGTATCATTCCAGAGAAACTATGTAGGGGTAATGGGGCTGCCCACCGGATACCATCTCCATCTGCTTTTCAGGATATTTATCACGGATTTTTTGAATAAGCTGCTCTGCCTGAGCTGCTTCAACGTCAGCACCATAATACACAGTCACCACCTCCGCTGAGTCAATGCCTGCCTTACCAATAGCCTCGAAGAGAACCTCAGCCATGTTATCACCGGCAGCAACTAAATTTTCATCATCTACAATGGCAATGGCTTGCCCCTTCTTTATCTTCAACCCCTGCAACTGGGTACTACGTGCTGCCTCGGTGATTTCCACAGTTTTCACCGTGGCTACAGCTTCCTCCATAGCCTGAACGTTTTCCTCCATGCCTCCTTCATAGTTAAAAGCGATGAGAGCAGCTATTCCTTGAGGCACAGTCCTGGTTGGCACTACAGCTACTTCCTTGGACGTTAGCGACGGGACTTGAGAAACAGCCAGGATGATATTCTTATTATTGGGCAACAGGATTACCTTCTGTGACGGCACCGACTCAACTGCCTGAAGTATCTCCTGTACGCTGGGATTCATTGTCTGCCCACCTGGGACTATCGCCGCCGCTCCCAAACTCCGGAAGACCTCCCTCATCCCGCTTCCAGCGGCAACAGCCACCACACTTATATCCAAGCTTGGCAACCTTTCCTTCTGCATCTCAACAAAGCCAACATGCTGGTCGTCCATATTCTGAACCTGTAACTGATGCAAAGTTCCCAATGAAGTGGCATAACGTATAATACTGCCAGGGTCGTAAGTATGGATGTGTACCCTGATGGTGGTCTCATCACCAACGACGACAATAGATTGACCTTTGCTTTCCAGCTTCTTTCTGATTTTATCGGGATTAAGTTTGTTGCCTTCGAGCAAGAAATTGGTGCAATAACCATACGGCTCTTCTGCTTCAGCCCCAATTTGAGCTGTCTTAGTGCCCGCAGGCAACTCAGCGGCAACGAGCTGTGGCCTTCGGTATTTCATTTCCTCTACCTTTCCTTCTAAATAACGAAGGGCGCCCTCCAGCAATACATATACACCTTGCCCTCCTGCATCCACTACGCCAGCCTCACGCAGCACATCTAACAAAAGAGGTGTCCTGGCCACTGAATCCCTGGCCGCCTCAACAGCAGCTTCTGTTACCTTGGTCAAGTTATCTGGCTCGGTCCGTGCAGCTTCCTCAGCAGCTTTGGATGCATCCTTGATCACCGTCAACATAGTCCCTTCTACCGGCTGTGACAGCCCTTTATAGGCAGCGCGGGATGCTTCACCCAGCGCCATCGCCAAATCGCTTCCGGTAATGGACTCTTTCTCATCAAATCCCTTGGCTAAGCCACGGAAGAACTGAGACAGGATCACGCCTGAATTTCCACGAGCGCCCATCAAAGCGCCTTGGGCCATCGCCTTAGCTACGGCAGAGACACTGTCGTCTGAAACGCGGTCAGCTTCCTCTATGACCGAGCGCATGGTGAGAAACATGTTCGTCCCTGTATCACCATCAGGCACAGGAAAGACGTTTATGGCATTGATGTCTGGAACGCTTTTCTCCAGCCAGCCGCTACCAGCGGCAAACATATCTCTAAACTCCTGACCGCCACAGGAATGAATTTGCTTCATCTTCTCTCCTTTGTATAATCTGGAAATTGTGGTATAATTCTACTCCTGTTGTCAAGAGCGACTTGTGGAGCATGCATACTTGTCACCCTGAGCAGCAGCGAAGGGTCTCTGGATTCATCGCTTCGCTCAGAATGACAGGCAGGATAGTTAAACAGTCTCATTTGTGGAAAAGGAGTTAACCATTTGGCTACAAAATGTGACCTCTGTGGCAAAGCAGCACACTTCGGTCATAGGGTAAGCCACTCGAAACAGCATACCAGACGACGCTGGCTGCCTAATATTCAGCCAGCTACAATTATGCTTGATGGGAAACCGAAACGGCTCAATTTGTGTACCCGCTGCCTGCGCAGTCAACATAAATTAGCTCACTAAACCAAGCGCCCTCCTCATCTCCCGCAATGCCTTCCCAGCACCTTGCTTAGACCCAAAAATCGCAGCTCCGGCAACCAGAACCTCAGCTCCGGCTTCAGCCATCTTCGGAGCTATGCCAACAGTGATACCACCATCCACCTCCAGCTCTACCTTGGCTTGCCTGCCGTCCAGTATCCTGCGCAGTCGAGCTATC
>JAPLHH010000284.1 GCA_026389735.1 Chloroflexota bacterium
CATAAAAGACGGGGCTTATGAGAGAGTTGCGCCTGAACTCGATGCTGCCCAGCAGGAAATGTTAACCGCTTATTATCTGGCAAAGAGCACGATAACTCTCAAGGACAGGTTCGTCTTTGAGTTTGCCGATACTCCAACCAGTGTTGACTTTCTGCAATCATCACTGCGCGCATTACAGGACCTGGAGGACTACCTGGCACAGGATGATGCCCAAGCAATTGAAGCCGCCAAGCAATTGTACATCGCCAAGCTTAACCTGCTTGTTGGACGAGATGTCCTGGAAAATCAGACTTTGGTTTTTGAAAGCGGAGGCAGTATCAACTGGAAGACGCTGCAGCAATACAACCTTAGCTTGCAAAGCGCCGGAATAGCTTTATATAAAGCCAAGCAGGATATCATGAAGACGGCGATAATAGCCCCTTCCGGCGGCACCGTAGTCAGCGTAGACCTTAAGAAATCTTCCGTACTTTCTGCGCAGGACTATTCATCGAAGACAGCCATCAAGCTTGTTGATACCAGCTCAATAAGGTTTGAAGGACTTGTTGATGAAATCGATATTATGAAAGTCCAACCCGGACAAAAGGCCACGATTACCGTGGATGCCATGCCGAATAAGGTATTTACCGGAACGGTGAAATTTATCTCTCCCTTTGGTACAAAGTCCGGTAATGTTATTAAATTTGCTGTCACCGTTGAGCTGGACCCGTATGACGTCGAGCTCAGGGGTGGCTTAAGCGCTACTGCAGATATAGGCATATACAGCGCTAAGGACGTATTGCTGGTTCCCGTATCGGTAATTGTAAATACACCTTCGGGCCCCGTGGTAGCGGTCGTCAACGAGGCTACAGGACAACCCGAATTCAGGAAGGTTGCTTTAGGGCAACAAACCTTCCAGTACGCTGAGGTACTATCGGGGCTGAAAGAGGGCGATAAAGTTCAAGTGGTGAACCAGAAAGGTGCTGTTAACATTCCTATAACCCAGCCGCGCCCAGGGGCATCGAACCCTATGCGTATGCTCAGGTAGCAGTCGGGAAGAGTATGAAGCAATAAAAATTAGGTTTATAAAAATGATTGAACTTGAAAACATAGCCAAGATATACGACATAGGTGAGGTAAAGGTCACTGCCTTAGACAATATCTCTTTTCGTTGCGAGAAGGGTGAGGCGGTTTCCATTATGGGCCCATCGGGCTCCGGCAAGTCTACTCTAATGAATATACTCGGCTGCCTGGACAGGCCGACTAGCGGAAACTACCGCTTGGAGGGGCAGGATGTCTCCAGTCTCAATGATAATCAACTGGCGGTGATAAGAAACAGAAAACTGGGTTTTGTCTTCCAGTCTTACAACCTTTTGCCTAAAATGACGGCGCTGGAGAATGTGGAGTTGCCGATGGTATATGCCGGTCAAGGTCACAGGCGAGAACGTGCCCTTGAGGCTCTGGAATCGGTCGGCATCGGCAACAGGGCACTCCACCGTCCGAGCGAACTGTCAGGCGGTGAGCAGCAGAGGGTGGCAATCGCTCGTTGCCTGATAAACAACCCTCTCATAATACTTGCCGATGAACCAACGGGTAACCTGGATACTCACTCGAGCCAAAATATCATGGCCGTTCTACGTGAGCAGAGCAAGAAAGGCATAACGATAATCGTCGTCACTCATGAAGAAGATATTGCGTCTTATACCGAGAGGACAATCTATCTCAGGGATGGGAAGATAATAGAGGAAAAAAAGCGATGAATATATGGGAGAGCATCAGGACCGCCTGGAAATCTATATTTTCCAATAAGTTGCGTTCTTCTCTCACCATGCTGGGCATTATAATAGGTGTCAGCGCAGTGGTACTGCTGGTTGCCCTGGGCCAGGGGTTCCAGGCCAGTATGAAGACAACTTTCGAGAACATGGGGGCCAGCGCGCTTTACGTATCCAGCTCGACGGATAAGGCGGTAAAGACTTTGCGCCCGCTGACATTTGAGGATGCGCAGGCACTGGCAAATAAATCGTTAGCTCCGACCATAGCGGTGGTTTCACCCACCCTCAACAAAGGCATAAGTGCCTCTTACGGCAATAGTAACGTGACCGTGCAGGCTACCGGCGTTACGCCGGTAATAACCCAGATACGAAATTATGCACTCGCAGGTGGCAGGTTCATATCCGACCAGGACGTAGCCACCAGGGATAATGTGGTTGTGCTCGGCTACCAGACGGCTCAGGACTTATTTGGCAGCCAGTCCCCGCTGGGTAAGAGCATACGTGTCGCCGGCGGCAAGTACCAGGTCATCGGAGTTGTGGAGAAGATGGGTGGTTTTGCGGGAGACAGCTACATATTAATGCCGCTGAAGACAATGCAATCCAAAATATCGGGCGGCAACGATATCCAGCAGATTGCTGTAAAGGCGGTCAGCTCTGACCAGGTAGATGCTGCAATTGCAGAAATAACTTCCATAATGAGAGCCCGGCATTATATCGCCACGGGGGCTGCGGATGATTTTCAAATTAGAGATATGCGCGAGGTGCTGAGCAGCATGCAACAGACAATGGCTGCCTTCTCGATTTTCCTTAGCAGCGTCGGCGCCATCTCGCTCATTGTGGGCGGTATCGGAATCATGAACATAATGCTTGTTTCAGTTTCGGAACGCACCCGGGAAATCGGCATCCGCAAGGCTATCGGCGCTAAAAGGAGTGATATTTTAATTCA
>JAPLHH010000218.1 GCA_026389735.1 Chloroflexota bacterium
ACTCCTCCTGATATAACAGTCTTATCTCCAAATGGTGGGGAAGTCTGGGATCTGGGTTCTCAACATGAAATAACATGGATTGCCTCGTCATCTAATGGCATCGAGAGCGTGGAAATTCTTTTTTACTATGCTGATACCGCTGAATACCTGACTCTGGAAACGGAGAATGACGGAGCCTACACTTGGACTCTGCCTGCCTCAAGTTCTTTTATCACCAAGACCGGTAAAATCAAGATCGAGACCATTGATGCGAATGGAAACAGAGCTGAAGATTGGAGTGATGGTTATTTTGCTCTTAGAGACCCATCTCTTCCTCCTCCACCACCCTGGACAGTCCCTGAACGCCTTACTATTGTGCCTCCAGACGATATTCCTGTAAAGAACCACGAAACTCCCGTGCTCGCTGTTGATAACGATGGCATTGTTCATCTGGTCTATAAATACACTCAAGATGATCTTGGCATCGAAGCAAATAAGAGAGTTATTACTCAACAAATTCTGTATAAGAAACTAGTCGGGTCAAGCTGGTCCAATGCGGAGACAGTGTACACCCTTATTCAAGAAATCGATGTAGGTGGTGACTGGCATAATATTATGGATTTACAGATGGCCGTAGATAGTAGCGGAAATCCTCACATTGTTTGGTTACAAGGTCCAGGAGGTATTGGTGCCATCACCAACATAAATCTTGATGAGGTTTACTATGCTTGCCGCAATACCTCTGAGTGGTCTCTACCACTAAATATATCTAATAACTCAAACGTATCCCGCGAACCCAGAATTACTATAGAACCGTCAGACAATATTCATATAGTGTGGATAGATGGTTATACAAAGAATCCAGAGCAGGGAATTAGCGGGCAGCCTAACATCTACTATAAGAAAAAAGTCAACATTACTGGTAGCTGGTCCGTAACCTCTCAAATTACGGAAGGTGGTGCACTTAGCCCGAATATTGCTGCTGACGGAACAGGTAATTTGCACCTCGTGTTCACATCTTCTGATTCTGAAAACATCTACTATAAGAAGTGGGATGGCAGTAGCTGGCTGAATACTGCAACGGTTGTTATAGGTGGGAGCTATGATTCGTTGAACATTGTTTCTGATACAAGCAGCCATTTACACATGGTCTGTTATGACTATTCTAAAGATGAAGAGGATAACTATCAGCAAAGAATTTTGTACTCATATTATGACGGAAACGCCTGGTCAGTTCCTGAAGAGGTTTCTGATAGAATTTCCGGAAGCAACCCCAACTATCCTTCAATAGTTACTGATTCATCTGACCGCCCTCACGTTATTTGGGAAGATCATAGTAATTCTTCCATATTCTACAAAAGAAAGCACATTTTCGGGTGGTCAAATAGAGTGAAGCTTAATCTTGATAGCCAGCACCCTGAAGAGAATAGCAGTTGTATGACTATTTCTGATAATGACCACGCTTACGTTGCTTGGACTAACTACTATAATGGTCATTCAGAAGTTTTCTACAACCATGCCGATGTATCAGAGGACACAATACCGCCAGAGGCATCCCTAGCAGCACCAGCCAGAGGCGAGATTTTGTCTATTGGATCAAACTATGATATCACGTGGAACAGTCTTGATAATGTTGGGATAACTATTGTTACCTTGGAGTACATTATCGATGATAATCTAGCTGCCGCCGTGCCTGTAGTAACTGGAATTAGCGACGAAGGCTTCTATACATGGACTGTTCCTAACATCGTCTCTAATAAAGTGCAAATCCGCATCACCGTTTCTGATGCTAGCGGAAACACCGGGTTTGATATTACCGATTACTTCAGCATTTCTGACCGAACACGTCCGATTGTCTCCGTCATGTCTCCAAATGGGGGGGAAGTATGGGCAACAGGAGATCAGCAAAATGTTACCTGGGAAGCCCAGGATAATGTTGGAATATCATCCATCAATATTTTATACTCTATCGACGAAGGCCTGACATGGACACTAATTGCGGATGATCAGTCAAATTCTGGTTCATATTCATGGATTGTTCCTGATAAGCCTGCTTCAACATATAAGGTGAAGGTAATAGCTCTCGACGCAGAAAATAACCAGAGAGAGGATAGTAGTGACAGCACCTTTACTGTCATTTCAGCCAATAATCTCCCGAATATGCCAAGCAGTCCATTCCCTGAAGATGAAGAGTTAAATGCCTCCGTTAATGTCAACTTATCGTGGATCAGTGGCGACCCTGACATGGGAGATAATGTTACCTATGATGTCTACTTTGATACTAATTCCGATCCATCTCTAGTTATCTCTAATTACACGGGGACAATATATGAGCCAGGAAGTCTGTATTACCAGAGATTTTATTTTTGGAAAATTGTAGCGAATGATAGCCATGGACTATCAATCTCTAGTCCAGTTTGGAGCTTTCTTACCAAGCCAAAACCTACTCCTATACCTCCTTCCAC
>JAPLHH010000155.1 GCA_026389735.1 Chloroflexota bacterium
AATTGTGGGTGTACTCTAAGACTAAAATGGGCTACTTGGCTATGCTATTGAGGACTCAAACCTCTCCAGTCAAGATAAGAGTTATGGAGAAATTACCGCCACCCTTAAGAATAATAGCGCCCGGGAGAGTCTACAGGTATGAAGCCACAGATGCTACGCATGAGTGGATGTTTTATCAGGTCGAAGGGTTGGCAGTTGATAAAAACATAACCCTGGCTGACTTGAAAGGTACTCTTTTTGAATTTGCTCGTCGCCTTTTTGGCGAAGAGAGAAAATGCCGTTTCCGTTGCGATTACTTCCCCTTTGTGGAGCCTGGCGTTGAGGTGGCTATTGATTGTTTGGTGTGTCATGGTGATGGATGTCGACTGTGCGGCAATAGTGGTTGGCTTGAAATTTTAGGTGCGGGCATGGTCCATCCTGAAGTTCTTCGGCGTGTTGATATCGACCCTGAAGTTTATTCAGGTTTCGCTTTTGGTATGGGTGTGGAACGTATTCCAATCCTTCGCTATGGCATAGAGGATATTCGCCTCTTTTATAGTAATGACCTCAGGTTTCTAAGACAATTCTGAACCTGGTTGTTTTGATTCTTAGAACTTAATAATGAAAGTTTCACTTCGCTGGCTAAAAGAATATGTTGATATTTCCACGCCGCTTGAGGAGCTGTGTGAAAGGTTGACTATGGCTGGGTTGGAGGTTGGGGGAATGGAGGTGATTGGTGGGAGCTGGAACGATATAGTGGTTGGCAAAATAGTTGATGTTAGTGCCCATCCTAATGCCGATCGTCTGAGGCTGGTGACCGTTGATTTAGGGAAGCAGCGATCTACCGTGGTCTGTGGGGCGCCTAATGTCGCAGTTGGTGATAAGGTAGCTTTTGCCCATGTGGGAGCTCAGCTCACAGATGGTCACAGCGGTGAAATTGTGCAATTGAAACCAGCTAAGATTCGTGGTGTTGTTTCTGAGGGGGTGGTTTGCTCTGAGAAGGAATTGGGGATTTCGGATAGCCACGAAGGTATTATGATTCTATCTCCAGAAGCGACTATCGGTACTCCTTTGACTGAGTATCTTGGTGATACGATTCTTGACCTGGACATAACACCAAACCGGCCTGACTGTCTATCGGTGATAGGTATTGCTAGGGAAATAGCGGCTCTTACCGGAAGCAAGCTACATATCCCCGAGGTTCATTATCAGGAACTAGAAAGAGCCATAGATTCCTCTGCCTCAGTTGAAATTGTTGAGCCAAGCTTATGTCTCAGGTACTGTGCTAGCTTGCTTACTGGAGTTAAGGTAGTTTCATCACCTCAGTGGTTACAACGGCGGCTGTTGGCTTGTGGTATGCGTCCCATTAATAATATCGTTGATGTCACAAACTATGTGATGCTGGAATATGGGCAACCACTTCATGCCTTTGACTATGATGAGATACTTGGGAAACAGATTATCGTACGCCGGGCAGGAAATGGTGAGATTATAACTACATTGGATGGGGTCGCGCGGACTCTCAACCCCAATATACTGGTGATTGCCGACAAGGAGCGAGCCATCGCCATCGCCGGTATTATGGGGGGGGCAGATACGGAAGTTACGGAGAATACTACCACTGTTCTGATAGAATCAGCGAACTTCAATCAGGCGGTTATTCATCGGGGAAGCCTTGGTCTTCGGCTAGGCAGTGAAGCTTCGCTGCGATTTGAGAAGGGGCTTAGCCGAGACTTACCACTAGTAGCGTTAAAGCGAGCTACTCAATTGATGACGGAATTGGCTGGTGGTAAGGTAGCCAAGGGAATTATTGATGTTTATCCCGGCAAACAGCAGAGGGAACCTGTATTGTTGCCTGTTGCTGATATTAAACGGCTTCTTGGTGTGGAGTTGGAGGTTAGTGAAATAGCCGAGACTTTGGAGCTATTGGGGTTTGGTTGTCGACAAACTGAATCAAATTCGCAAGTTCAAGTGGATGTTCCTTGGTGGCGCACAGACGTCAGTTGTGCTGCTGATTTGGCTGAAGAGATAGCTCGTATTATCGGCTATGATAAAATCCCGACTACCATGCTGAGTTCACAATTGCCAAGGCATGAGCCAGTGCCAATGTTGTCACTCAGACGGCAACTTCGTGGTATCCTTGTCGGCTGTGGTTTCCAGGAGGTACTCACCTATTCCTTGACCAGCCTGGAGATGTTGAGCAGGCTTTCGCCGGAGCTTCGTATGATAGGTCCGACTCCGATGAAAGTGGCTAATCCAATGTCCAGAGAGCAGGAATATCTTCGCACTAGTTTGCGAGCTGGTCTCCTATCGGTTTTAGCTCGGAACGAGAGATATCAAGAAGATGACATCAGGCTTTTTGAGATTGGGAAGGTCTTCTTACCTCGGGAGAGGGATTTGCCCCAGGAGAAGGAGATGCTTTGTGCTGTACTTAGTGGGTCACAGCGTAGGTTGTCCTGGCAGGGTAAAGAGGAACCGATTGATTTCTTTGTTGCGAAGGGGATAGTCGAGACCGTTTTATCACGACTGGGGTTGATCGCCAGCTTTGAGGCAAGTAAGGATGAAAGCTTATATCCAGGGAGAAATGCTATCATAATCGTGGGCGATAGCAAAATGGGTGGCATGGGTGAAATACATTCCAAAGTATCTGAAGCTTTTGGACTTGCCGAGACTGCTTATCTCATAGAGATTGACTTAGATAAACTATTATCCTCTGCATCTAGCCTTAGGAAGCATCAACCAAAAAGCGGAAAAACGGCTCAGGAGTTTAGCGAGACCCTGACCGCTAGTATTGGTCTTAAAACTATTAGACCTATTCCCCGATATCCAAGCACAAGCAGGGATATTGCGCTTTTGGTGGATGAGCAGATAACCTACCAACAGATTTGTGCTATCATTCAGAACTTTTCTCTTGTGAATTCGGTCGCTCTTTTTGACCTTTATGTGGGAGAACAGGTGCCGGCAGGTAAGAAATCCCTCGCTTTTAGAATTGGCTATCAGTCATCCGCGTATACCTTGACTGATAGTGAAGTCGACAAAGTCCAAGAGCAAATTCTTGATAAATTGCAGCGCGATTTAAGGGCTTCCTTGAGGAGCTGACTTGTCCGCGACCAGAATTGTTAAAAAACTTCTCACTTAAGCAAAACTTTTGCTTAAATTTGCGCTATAATAGGATGTGATTATTTGC
>JAPLHH010000147.1 GCA_026389735.1 Chloroflexota bacterium
AGCCGCTAAAATCGACCGTTACCTCACGGGGGCTGCCCTGGCCCGGTATGTACAACTGACCTCAACTGTTAAAAATATGGACTACAGAGAAGTCGGTGGAGCCTGTCTCCTGGGGCTAGAAGGGAACATCGTCATAGCTCACGGCCGCAGTCGGGCCAAAGCTATCAAAAGCGCCATTCACCTGGCCTATCACGCCGCAAAACAGGGAATAGTCGAAGCTATCAAAAACGGCCAATACGCGTCTGAATAGCACCTAAGACGCTAGTTCAGGCTTACAACCTGCTCACATTTTGCTGAACGCGCCTAATTTGAAGTAAAATTCATTTGTTTATGACCAAAGTTGGAACCCAAGATTTAGCCCGGGTTAGCGCTCGCGGCATAGTCCAAGGAGTTGGCTTCAGGCCTTTCGTTTACCAGCTGGCTACCAAATACAACCTGAAAGGCTGGGTGTGCAATACCTCCGAGGATGTCAAAATCGAAGTTCAGGGGGAAAGCAAAGACCTGAAGCGTTTCCTTTCTGAGCTTCAAGATAATGCACCGCCGCTGGCTCGTATAGAAAGCATAACCGTTACCTACCATCCCCCGGCAGACTACACAAGTTTCGAAATCCGCCACAGCATCTCTGAAGAAGGTAAGTATCAACTGGTGTCTCCGGACATTGCCACCTGTCCGGCCTGCCTCAGGGAAATCTTCAGTCCTGAAGACAGACGCTACCATTATCCATTCACCAACTGCACCAACTGTGGCCCCCGTTTCACCATAATAGAAGACATACCCTACGACCGCCCTAAGACCACTATGCGCTCATTCCAGATGTGTCCCGACTGCCAGGCAGAGTACGATAACCCTCCAGACCGCCGCTTCCATGCTCAACCCAACGCCTGCCCCAAATGCGGGCCGAGGTTAGAGCTACTTGACGCCAAGGGAAACCATGTGGAAACCTCCGACGTTATTGCCGCTGCCAGCCAGCTTTTCAAAGACGGAAAAATCCTAGCTATCAAGGGGCTGGGCGGCTTCCTCCTGGCCTGCGATGCCACCAGTGAGAAAGCTGTTGAACTGCTGCGCCGGAGAAAGAGACGGCCGTTCAAGCCACTGGCCATAATGGTCACCGACATGGAGGCAGCCAAAAGGCATTGCTACATATCTGAGGCGGAGGAGAAACTGCTTACCTCCCCGCAGAGCCCAATCGTGCTGATGCGGTGGAAGCCAGAGTCCACGGTATGCCAGGCAGTAGCTCCAAATCTGAAATACCTCGGCGTGATGCTACCGTACACTCCACTGCATCATCTCTTGCTCCGAGGGGTGGGACTGCCATTGGTGATGACCAGCGGCAATATCAGCGAGGAGCCGATTGCCAAAGATAACGATGAGGCCATCAAGCGGCTCTCAGGTATCGCCGACTATTTTCTGGTCCACAACCGCGATATATACGCCAGGTATGATGACACTGTGACTGTCATCGAAAGAGGCGAAGTCCAGCTTACCCGGCGTGCTCGCAGCTATGCACCGTATCCCATTCACCTACCTTTCACAGCTAAGCAGGTGCTCGGCTGTGGTGCTGAGGAAAAGAACACCTTTTGCCTGACCAAAGACAGCTATGCCTTCATCAGCCAGCATATCGGCGACATGGAGAATCTGGAAACCCTGGAGCACTTCCAAGACACGCTGGCTCTGTACAAGAAGCTATTCCGTATAGAGCCTGAAACCATTGCCTATGACCTACATCCAGAGTATCTTTCCACCAAATATGCGCTGGAGTTGGGTAACCAGTTCAGCCATCTTAAGCTCGTCCCGGTTCAGCACCACCACGCCCATATTGTTGCCTGTATGGTGGACAACAACGTTGAAACTCCGGTTATCGGCGTGGCTCTGGATGGCACAGGCTATGGCAGCGATGGACGCATCTGGGGAGGAGAATTTCTGGTCGCTGATTACAAAGGTTTCCAGAGAATGGGGCATCTTGAGTACTTGCCTTTGCCAGGGGGGGCCGCCGCCATAAAAAGGCCGTACCGAACTGCCATAGGCTACCTTATCAAGCTACTGGGAGAGGACTCCATCAGCCCCAAACTAGCTTTCTTGAAGCAAGTTGATGCTGTTGAAATCGAGCTTATCAAGCGGCAAATCCAGACCGGGCTCAACTCACCGCTGAATTCGAGCCTGGGGCGTCTCTTCGATGCTGTGTCGGCCTTGCTCGGTGTTAGGGGTGAGATAGATTATGAAGGTCAGGCAGCTGTGGAGCTTGAAATGGCGGCTTATGACGACTGCGATAAGGTCGGCAACAAAGGCTACCCATATTCTATAATCGAGCATGACGGGACAAACATTATCCAGCTCAAAGAGCTGCTTTCGGCCATAGTCGAAGATTTGTATCAAGGCGCCCCCAAGGCTACAATATCAGCCAGGTTCCACAATACCATAGCCCAGATGATATATGAGATGTGCCACTTGATAGCCAAAAAGACCGGAATCAACCAAGTAGCTTTAAGCGGTGGTGTGTTTCAAAATCGGTTGCTGCTGAGGAAAGTCGCAGTGCTGCTTGAATCCGCCGGCTTTTCGGTGTTAACCCACAAGCAGGTACCGTGCAATGACGGCGGCATCTCCTTAGGTCAGGCCGTCATCGCCAATTTCAGTTGAAAGGAAAACTATGTGTTTAGCCGTTCCAGTACAGGTTGTTTCAATAGACGGCAATGAAGCCGAGGTGGAAATCGGCGGTGTAAGACGCCGCGTCAGCATAATGCTTACCCCTGAAGTCAAAGCCGGCGACTATGTCCTGCTGCACACCGGCTACGCCATAAATGTTATCGACGAAGCCGAAGCCCAGGAGACCTTAAAAATACTAGAAGAAATGGCGAGTTTGAGTGAGGATGCCTGAGAGAACAAAGAGCACTCTTGACTCAGCTTTTCTGCCTCAGCTATTATTATAGTCGAAGTCGAATCTCGTAGCAGAAACTTACAAGGGGAGGTAAGAGGTCGTGAGAAAAGGTCTTTGGCTAAGTATGTTACTAATAGCGTTGGTGCTAATTTTGCCAATGGCCTGCAAGGCTCCATCAGCAGCTTTCGAGGTGGTGTCACTTGACATCACACCACTGGAAATCACAGCCGGCGACACAGTCACCGTTACTGCCCGGGTGAAAAATATCGGCGGCAGCGAAGGCATCTATACTGCAGTCCTGACCATAGACGGAGCCACAGTAGAGACAAAAGAGGTCGCGCTAGCACCAGGTGCATCAGAAACGGTAACCTTTTCGCTGGTAAAAGATACCCCTGGTACTTACCAAGTTGGCATTGGCGAGCTAACCTCAAGCCTAACAGTAAAGCAAAAGCTGGTAGCCAAAGAATTCGAACTAAAATATGACGATGATACAGCAAGAGATTCTATATCCGCTCAGGTCCCTTGGCTTGGTGGTCATATTGTGGATTTCTCGCCACCAGCTACCCCTTTTACCATTAAAAGATACGGATAGCTGGAACGCTTGACAGCAGAGCCTTAAAAGCCATAGAAGGCAAAACATTTGATGTAGAAATCTGGGATAAGGATCAAAAGGTATTGTATAGCGCTACTTATCCATATACTAAGTTTACTGTCGATGCTACTACTTGGGTAGAATTTGAAGTACCTGACATCGAAGTAAACGATAAATTCTATGCTCATATATATACAGACAGCCCTTGGCCTGGTCTTCACATTGGTGCTGACGACAGTGTCGTCAACGAGCATTCTGACACTACAATTCGAACAGCAGAGGGAGTCGCCAGTATATTGGCAAGGTGGCCGTACACGCCTACTCTTTGGTTCGGAGATAAAAGCAAGGTAAACTGGATAATACGGGTTGTGGGCACGGTTATGGTTCCGGAAGAATAATAGTATAAATGAAATTTATTGACGAGTACCGTGATGTTGAACTGGGCAAGAAGCTGGTAGCCAGGATAAACCAGCTATCTACCAGACCAACCAGGTTGATGGAGTTCTGCGGTGGACATACTGTTGCCATCATGAGGAACGGAATCCGCCAGCTCCTGCCCCCCACCGTGGAGATGCTCTCCGGCCCGGGCTGCCCCGTATGCGTTACGGCTAACTCTGACATAGACAGGGCAATCGCCCTGGCTCGTCTGCCGGATGTCATCATC
>JAPLHH010000279.1 GCA_026389735.1 Chloroflexota bacterium
GTTATTGAACACGTGGACATAGGACCAGTTAGCCAGAAGCGGTTTGGCAGCATCTGGAAACTCGAAGGGGCGGCCTAGCCAGTATGCCCAGCGATCTTGAGAAAGCATAATTCTGTCAGCGTAGCCGATACCAATCAGACCGATGAGGCAAGCCTTCCTTAGTTTGTCCGGGAAGAGAATGTCAATGCCCAGCCGGTCGAAAGCTATATTAACTCCTTTCTCCAGAACGGAGAGATGGTATCTAAGGTCGGCATTGCCGCACATGTGCCCGATAACAATGCGTTCGGGGTCGGCACCTTCTGAGATAAACAGATCGACCTGCTCAGCCCCCATGGTTCCGGCCTCGGTATGAGTTATTATGGGCACACCTGTCTCTTTCTGCGCCCTGTCCGCCTCCTTAAGCATCTTCTCCTCATAAGAACTTATCCTGGCATGCCCTGTGCCCACCTTAATCACACCAGCCTTAACTCCCGTATTTCCGATGCCCTGCGTAATCTCCTTAACCATTGTCTCACAGACCTCAGCTGCCATATCATACACCTGGCTGCGAAACTTGAAATAGCCAGCCCTCCCGTATTTCTCTGTATAAAAACCCGTAGCACAGATGATGTTTATACCCAGCCTCTCGGACACAATCTTCTGCAGCTCTATATCCCGGCCCATATCAGTGGCGGTAGCGTCAACCAGCGTCTTTAAGCCATAGCCCCTGGCTTCCTTCAAAACGCCAACGCATGACTTAGCAGCCGCTTCGCGGTCGTATGGCGGAGCCAGCGCATCGCATTCCCACCCCAGATAAGAAAAAACCAGATGCTCATGCATCAGAGTCACACCCAATTCATCTGGGGAAACTGGACCAAGCACCGTGTTTACTTTAGCCATGAAATTACCTCTTTTTCTTGCGTTCGGCCTGTAATAGCTACGGGGCTTCAAACATTCGGACTGAATTATATCATTACTGAAGAAGTGAGGTAATCATATAATCTGAGAAGCTTCATTGTGCTTGTTTTGATAACGCAAACCCGATAGCTAAACCTTTCCAGGCTCGTCACCGTTATAAAAAGATAGGAATAGTAATCGATAGAGCATATAATTAAATAAAAGGGGGTGAATTTAAAATGAGAATTACCAGAGGTAGCTTAGTTGCAGTTGTGGCGGTGTTGGTTATGGCTGCCATCTTGGGCAGCGCTTGCGCTGCTCCGGCACCACCACCGGCGCCACCGCCAGCACCCGTACCAAACCAGTCGCCGGCAATTTCAAAAGTAACCGCTAACCCGGCGGAGGTAGTCTCTGAAGACAGCACAACTATCACTTGTGCTGCTGCTGACCCTGATGATGACCCACTAACCTACAGCTGGTCCGCCAGTGAGGGCACCATCACCGGCACGGGCCGTCAAGTCACCTGGGTATCGCCTAATAAAAGCGGGAGTTTTAACATAGGCGTGACTGTCAGCGACAACCGGGGCAGTCAGACGACAGGCAGTGTGACGGTTAGTGTTATAGCGGCTACGAAGACAGTAACCCTCAACCCGGTAGCTTCAGAAACTGGTACCGTGGACCAGAGAAATGCCACCGACTATTCCAGGACCAGAGCTGGAGACGATGCCCAGAATGTCGGCTATCGTGCTTTCTGGAGCTTCGATATTTCCAGCTTGGCCAACAAAAATATACAGAGTGCCAGCTTGAAGTTCACCACAGAAAGTATAGCTGGCGACCCGTTCTCCTACGCGCCCCCATCAGGGCTTGGAGGGCTATGGCTGTGGCATGATACCTACGGTTCCAGTCTGCCGAATTTCGGCTA
>JAPLHH010000093.1 GCA_026389735.1 Chloroflexota bacterium
GCCTGATACCTATTTTTGATAGGTTAGAAAAGGCGCTAATAGAAGTCCACACTGGGGAGCTTGAAAGTAAGCAGGCAACGGCCATGGCAGCACTGGCCCGGGCTATGGTGGCTGTGCTTACCAGTGGGGAGCTGGAGGAACGGGTTAGAGGACTCGAAGATAGAATCGGAGGGAATCACAATAAGTATGGAAAGACGCATTGATAAACTAGAGGATTATATGGAAAGGAAAAACCCAGAGGGTATAAAGCTCATCATCTTTAAGTTATGTTGTGATGGGGTTCGTGAGCCTAACGAGGATGAAATTGAGGCAGCTAAAAAGAAGTTCCTGGATGAGCACCCCGGCCACCACGGTCCTATCGTGCTCAACTTCCTACATTTAGATGATGGGGAACAGAAAAAGCATGGTGAGGAAGATTCGCACAATTAAATTATGTAGAGGAAGTCAATAGCTTTACGCCGTTATATTAGCCGTTTATTGCGTGAGAGCCGAGATACGATAGAAAAGGTCTAGCTCGTTTACAGAGTGGCATGCACCCGCCAGAAGACGGAAGGAGGACATTAAGCGATGCCAAAGACGCTGAGCGGGTATGACAAAGAAACATTGTTATGAAAGATGAAAACCTATCTGGAACCTGAGGACGTACAATTGATGGAAGGAGCTGCCACTTGCCTCCGTGACAGGCTTCTTATCTAGCTTCTATTTCGCCTGGGTTGCCGGGTTTCGGAACTGCTGGCGATTAAGGTTAGCGATATAAACTTCACCGATGGTAAAATTACAGTTCTACACCTCAAGACGCGTATTCGGTTATTATGCCCCGGCTGTAAGGCAAGGTTAGCAAGGAGACACCAATTCTGTCCTGAGTGCGGAGCTGGAGTCAGGGATATTTCTAGGCGTGCTTATGAACATAGGCGAATACGAGTGCTCCCAGTTGATAAATGCACTTTAGACATGCTACGAGAGTATATTACCCCCAACGGGGTAATCCATGCTGAAGACCCTGCGCGGGTCTTCAATCTGAATAGACACCGAGCTTGGCAAATTGTGAGAAACTGTGCCAAAAGAGCCGGACTCCCGGATTTAATCAA
This sequence comes from Chloroflexota bacterium, assembly GCA_026389735.1. Next base: position 1,089 of record JAPLHH010000093.1, read on the forward strand.
TCCGGAAACAGGCAGGCTAAGAGGTGTCAGCCCTCACCGTCTAAGGGATGCCTTTAGCGTTCACGCAATGAAGCTTAACGATTCCGGTGACGCGCTGCGCCTGCTTCAGGAACATCTGGGCCACGCCAGTTTCAATACCACAGCGAAATACCGAAAGGTTGCTGGCGAAGAGCATCGCCGATGGTATGAGAGTTTATGGGCAGAAAATTCGTGACTACCCTGACAGGTCACATTTCAAGCTACTGTGACTCAACTTTCTACTATTTTGTTACTCGACGAAATGGAAAACTGTCAATTGCAGGCTTTCCGAATTGCTGCACATCTGTCGCTAGAATTTAACTCAATATCGTCCGGCTCTACCGAGACAGAGGTAACTCACTATGCCCATGTGGCAAGTACCCACTTTGCTGTAACCAGCGGACAGTCTTTTCCAAGCCTTCGCGGAGGCTGGTAGGAGTATAACCCAATTCTCCCTGTGTCCTTGAATTATCTACAGTCACGTACGAGGCCAAGGTCCTGACCACCTCTCGAGTCATCAGAGGCTGTTTCTTAGTAACTTTAGCTACCGTCTCTCCCGCATAGGCGTAGGCTGCCGCAACCCATCCTGGAAACCTGCGTGCCTTAATCTTCACCCCGGCTATTTCTGCTGCCAGTTCCATCATTTTGGCTACCTCAATGGTCTCTCCTGATATCAGATATCTCCGGCCGGCCTGCATTTTTTCCTGTGCCAAAATATGTCCTTGCACTACATCATCAATGAATACCAAATTCAAATACGCCGTGGGAACTCATAGAAGCTTGCCCTTTATGAAGTCCAATATCGCTTTGTTCAATCCACTTACTATAGAGGGACCATATACATATGTTGGATGTATTGAAACGAGAGGCAGTCCTTTCTCATGAAGCTTGAACGCCTCCTGGTCGGCTAGCCATTTCGATTCCGCATATGTCCCGAGATATTGACGCGTTTGTGGCGGGTCCTCAGTGAGGGTTCCACCCCGTTCGGGACAGAGGGTAGAACCGCTGCTGGTATATATAACTTTTTTTACACCCTTCTTTAAAGCAGCTTCTAATAGACTTTTAGTGCCACCGGCATTTACCTCTTTCAAGTGCCTGTAGTCAGCAGCCCAAATTAAGGCCGCTGTATGGTAAAGGCAATAGCAACCGTTAAGGGCCGCTTCCAATGATGCACTATCCTGCAGGTCACCGTAGGCGATTTCAACGCCGAGGGTCTCAAGCCTACTATTGTTGCTAGTCTTTCTAACCAGAGCCCGCACCTTTTCACCGCGGCGTACCAACTCTTCCACCAGAGCCCCACCGATAAAACCTGTCGCTCCAGTTACAACGGTGACCATAATCCTCTTCCTTTCTAGAAGATATATAACCCGGATATGATACGAGTATCAGACGATGTCCACTCTATTAACTAACAATCTTAGTAATCCGGTCATCTCCATTGGCATTCCGAATTTATTACCACCTTGTCCATTTTATACTGAAGACTCTCTGATTGCAAAAAGGCGATGAGCTTAGTTAAGTGGATGATTTGCTAGAGTGTGCAACGAGGTCACATTTTGAGTTTTTGTTAACAAAACCGAGGATTGTGCAGGAGATGGCATTCGTGGCCTGGTGTCTCTTCAGTTTTATCAACTAGCGGCTACCTCAGCCGCATTTCCCTCAGCTT
>JAPLHH010000260.1 GCA_026389735.1 Chloroflexota bacterium
GCACATCCCCTTTGAAGGTTAATTCACCTACCCGAGTCGTGTCCTGTTTGGCTGCCATTGCCCACTCCAGAACCGCAATAGAGCTTTGTCTTCCGTCCGCCTGCGCCTACATAGTCTGCTGGGGGATATAATACCACATCCTGCGGGGCTGGCATAGCAGCACCGTTCAGCGCTCAACAACAAAACGTCACATTGTGTAGTGAACTTAGTAGAGCTGGTGAAGGGAGGCGAAGCTCTTGACGACATTCTGTGTGAAGGATAAAGTAGTGTCAGCTAGAGTGACGGACGAATTGCGTCCATTGTTCATGCTTGCTAATGAGGAGTATGTCGATAATCCAACGGTGTGACCCAGGGTGACCGCTATGTCCACAAAATTGCAGAGGACTCCGCACGGAGTCAATGTCCTCAATGAGAAGCCCCTTCATGCCGCTTTGAAAGAGTGGTACGCGCAACCGAACGACCAGTTTGAAGTATCTCTTGACGGATTTGTCGTCGACATTGTGCGCGGTGATCTCCTTGTGGAGATTCAGACGCGAAACTTCGCAGCCATGAAACAGAAATTGGATAAGCTCATGGTTCACCATCGTGTACGGTTGGTGTATCCAATACCAAGAGAGAAGTGGATTGTAAAGTTGGCGGAAGACGGAATCAACCAGCTCAGCCGTAGAAAATCACCCAAACGGGGCGCTTTTGAACACGTCTTTGAGGAACTTGTCAGCTTTCCAAAACTGCTCATGAATCCCAACTTCTCCATTGAGCTATTACTCATTGAAGAAGAGGAGCTCCGTCGATACGAGGGTAGCCGTGGCTGGCGGAGAAAGGGATGGGTCACGTACCAACGTCAGCTGCTACAGGTAGTGGAGCAGCGGCTTTTCCAAGTACCGGCAGACATGGGTACCCTTGTTCCCTCTGCGTTGGCTGAGCCGCTTACTACGTCCGATCTTGCTCTTGCCATCGCTAAACCCCGGCGACTGGCACAGAGGATGGTCTACTGTCTGCGCCTAATGGGTTGTATCACACCGACTGGGAAACGCGGTAACACTATCTTGTATTCTAGGGCTATGATTTGAGTCGCCAGTATGTTCCCTGGGCTGCTTAGCAGTGAATGAACTTTCAGCCAAATTGTCGACGTCTCGGAATGAACTAAACTCGTGGATGTATTTCGTACGAATAAGGGATTGACGTGGAGCCAATCGAGTGCTACATTATTTTCACAGGAGCCATAAGGAGAGGCAATAGTCAAACGGGGTTTGCCTCGGTGACAATCGCTAAGGATTTTAGAGCATAAGAACCTGAATCTCTACTTACCGTAGAGATTAACAGGAGGAGAATAACAGAGTGGTAGGTTGGCAGGTGACAGCAACAACGATTTATTGTGATGCCGTGGATGATGATGTGACGATAATAGTCTACAAAGATTGGAGTACAAGATGCACGGGTTATATGAAGTATGTTGAGAGTCTTAACAGGGAAACGGCGAAGATGCTTAAGAGGAAAGCCAAACGACTGGGTCGGAATCTTAGATGTGAGGGTCCGCTGGACTATAGGGTCACTGACTACAGAGATATACTCGTTGCACAGGACAAAGCTGTTCCTATTTAATAGGACTAATTAAAAAGAGACGAGCATGGTACTGAGTAGGAGACTATGATTAGGTGGAAACTGAGAGGCAAGTTAAATTACGGATTGACAACCTCTCCCTTAGCTTTGGCGGTGTCAGAGCCCTGGTTGACGTGAGCATGGATATCAGGGATAACGAGATACTAGCTATTATCGGACCTAATGGTGCCGGCAAGACCGCCCTCCTCAACTGCATAAATGGCTTCTACCGACCTCAAAAAGGTGAGATATACTACGATGGGCAAAGAATTACCCGAATGCGCCCGGATAAGCTGGCTAAACTCGGCATTGCCCGAACCTTTCAGAATAAGGGATAGTTGAGAGAACAAAAGGCTAAGTAGGTTAGATAAAATGCTACAAGTAAACAACATTGAAGTTACCTATATGAATATTATTCAGGTGCTACGAGGGGTATCACTAGAGGTAGGTGATGGCAAAATCGTTGCCCTACTCGGGGCTAATGGCGGGGGCAAGACTACCACACTAAAAGCAATATCAGGGCTGCTAAAGACAGAAGAGGGGGAGGTAACCGACGGCAGCATTGTTTTTGATGGTAGACAGATAGATAGGTATGGTCCTGGGGATATTGCCACCATGGGCATAACCCAGGTTATGGAGGGGCGGAGAGTTCTCGAGCACCTTACT
>JAPLHH010000206.1 GCA_026389735.1 Chloroflexota bacterium
GCATCTCTTAGAAAATTAGCCTCTGTCGCATCGGCTGTGCCTGCCTTAGTGTCAACGCCGAGCCTCGCCCATCCGTCTCCCTTGAGTTCCAAGTTACCATTGCGGTACAGCCGGGGTATAGTAGTAGGGTTCGTTCGACCGCCGCTGATGGTGATTTGGCTGGAGGGATAACGGGAGCCTTCAACATTCAGGTCTGCCACCTGGGCATAATAATAGCTGGAGAGATACTCAGCCGTGGGCCAGCTAGCCGCCAGGTCTGGATTTGGAATCAGCTCACCATCGATTTGGTCTCTATTCTTATAAGTTATAGTACCACCGTACGTAACGTTGCCTGTGACTTCTGTGCCTGGCTTGATAATCACATCTTGGGCGGCGGTGATGGCGCTATCAAAGAACCAGGAAAGGTCAGCCTCGGTATTGATATAACATTTGACTGTGGTGCTGTGCACACCGTCGCTGGCAATAGAGGTAATCTTATAGTTTTCCCCACCCTCATTGCGAATACTGACATTCACTGTCCTGTCATTTATTGGGGTGTCTAGTTGCCACTCTTCATCGCCCCCCCCTTCTGGTGGTAGTTCAAATCCTGTTTCGTATTGTATGCGCCATAAGGCGTGTTCCACGCCGGCGTCGGCGGCGTAAAGCTCCAGATTCTTCCTATCAATCTGGCGGTTGGCGTTGAGGTTGGTGGTCATGAAGCTGAGGGTAGGCACGACCAGCAAGCCTCCCAGCATCAGCATAATCAGCGCCATTGCCAGCGCCTGCCCGGATTCATCCTTCAGCATTCTCTTTATTGTCTTCAGTAATTTCATTTTGTCCCTCCTTCGCTAATCTTGTAGCGGCGATCCTCCGGGGTCGTTAAAATTATCACCATGGTAGTTGTGACCCTTTAAGGGCGTCATTCCATCCACCAATGTAGCCCCGACCTTTCACCCAACAATGTGACCCCGACCTTTTAAGGTCGGGGTCACGAGGTTAAAACCTCGTGGCTACATGTTGATTTATCATTATCTCCTTCGCCCGGCTACGGAGACGCAGCCGGGACTCTTTGCATAGCTTCATAGTCTCTGGTTACTGGCACGTTGCCAGAAGTGGCGGTTATGGTCACAGTCAGGGTGTAAGGCTGATCAGAATCAGGGTCGTATTCATATTGAATTGGCTCGGAAATATATTGGGCTATGGCGGTTTGTCCGCCGGTGCTGTCAGTCTGGATGAGCCATCGCTCGCCAGAAATATCCCCGAACCGGTAATCTATTTCTTTGGGAAGTATCTCCCCTTCAGATTCATAAGGCACTGTCAGAGTCAGGAATGTGTCCGGGTCCGGGTAAATATCAATCTCTCCTTGCGACATCTGGACATCGCGGGAAATCCAATAGCCGGCGTTCTGCACCTGGCGCAGGGCGATAGCCCAGTTATTGGTCTTGGGCGTGAGCCTCATCATGGTGATTATGGTCATTGATGCGGCGGCTGTTACGAAAGCGGCTATGGATAGAGCCACCAACAGCTCCACCAGGGTAAAGCCCTTTTCAGTTGTTTTCAGCTTCATACTTGCACCTTATAATCTTTAACGTAGTTGCGACTTTTTAAGGTCGCATGGGCGAGGCTAAAGCCTCGCCGCTACATTTACCACCCCCGCAGCTACATGTTGTCAATTGATTTGGGTGGGCTAAAAGCCCCGCAGCTACATGTTGCTAATTGATTTGGGTGAGCTAAAGCCTCGTGGCTACATGAAAATAAACTTACCGACGTTGAAACCTCGTGGCTACATGTCTTGTTTAGCAATTTCATATCTTATCTCCTTCTTGCCTGGCTACGGAGACGCAGCCGGGACTCGTTGCGTAGCTTCATACTGCCTCGTGACCGTGGTATCGCCCGAAGTGGCGGTGACTTTTAGCGTCAGTATGAGAGTCACATCGTCATAAGTGGCGGTTGTGTCAGGCGTAGAAATATATTCGGCTACCATGATTGTAGTATTGTCAGTTCGCATGAGCCTTTTCAGGCCGCCGGACATATCCTGGAACTGGTAGACGATAGTTTTGGGTGGGGGAGATGGCTGTGATACTGTCGATGGCTGTGGCACTGTCAGGGTCAGGAATGTGTCTCCCGTGCCAGGAGTAACGGTGTCTGACATCATGACATCGCGGGAAATCCAGTAGCCGGCATCTTGCACCTGGCGTAGAGCGATAGCCCAGTTATTGGTCTTGGGCGTGAGCCTCATCATGGTGATTATGGTCATTGATGCGGCGGCTGTTACGAAAGCGGCTATGGATAGAGCCACCAGCAGCTCCACCAGCGTAAAGCCTTTTTCGCCTGTTTTCAATTTCATAATCTGTACCTTAATTCAACCTATGTAGCCACGACCTTTTAAGGTTGTGCTCTGCGGGGCTAAAGCCCCGCCGCTACATTTACCACCCCTGTAGCCACGACCCTTTAGGGTCGTGGCCTGCGGGGCTAAAGCCCCGCAGCTACATGTTGTTTTCAATCATTCCACCCACCCCTGTAGCCACGACCTTTTAAGGTCGGGGTGCACGAGGCTAAAGCCTCGTGGCTAAAACCATTGTCATCGCGAGGGGCCGGGCCCCGCAGCAATCCCCAGAGATTGCCACGCTTCGCTCGCAATGACAGGGATATGTATGTGTTCATCATTTCACCTTGTAGCCGACCAGGGTGAATGCTGTTTCACCGTTACGGGTAACGGTGACCGTTATTCTCTGGATGCCGTCATCAGGGGGGTGCAGTGGTTCAGCAACTATTGCAACGTCGTAGCCTTGGTTAGCTAAATCCTGCGGAATTGCAATCTTGGAATAAGGCGGAGTGGGATACGGCGGAAGTTGATATTGCTGCGCCTTGGTATTCTCCATCTGAGACTTAGCCAAACTTTCGGCGGCTACGTTCTTCTGGCTGACCATTACCGCTTTGGATGAAGTAGACATACCGAGGAGGAAGACGACAGCGACCGCGGCTAAAATGCCCAGGGCTACCAGGATTTCAATCAGGGTCATGCCAAGCTGGCTACCAGTTAGTGAGTCAGAGCGTGGAACTGTTCTTTTTTCTTGACTTGCGTTCATTTATTTTTAGAACTTTCTCCCTCACTCTAACTCTCTCCCACCGGGAGAGAGAAATAGGGTGAAACTCCCTCCCGCC
>JAPLHH010000145.1 GCA_026389735.1 Chloroflexota bacterium
TGTTAGCTCTTTGTGTTATAATAATCCGACATAACTGTTACCTCAAATAAGACGATTTTTACCACTTTGCAGGATGAAACAAAATGAAACTAAGCCGTGAGGAAGTACAACATATCGCCCTCCTGGCCAGATTGGGATTGAGCGAAGCTGAAATTGAGAAGTTCAGAATCCAGCTATCCGACATTCTGGAACAGTTCGAAATACTTAAGCAACTCAACACCACCGACCTCCCACCCACAGCCCAGTCTATCGTTCTCCAAAATGTCCTCAGACCCGACGAGGCAAAGCCGTCCTACCCGGTGAAAGACATCATGGATAACGCGCCTCAACGAGAGGGCAATTGCTTCAAAACACGGGCAGTTCTGGAATAAATCATGAACGACCTCCATCAACTGACCATCAGCCAGGCTCACCAGCTTCTAAAAGAAAAAAAGGTATCCTCGGTGGAATTGACCAAAGCCAGCCTGGCACGCCTGGCTAAGGTCGAAGACAAGGTCCACGCTTGCGTTACCCTCACTGAAGATGCTGCTTTAGAGCAAGCCAAGAATGCGGACAAGGCCATAGGCAGCGGCAAAATCAAGCCTTTAACCGGTATACCTGCTTTGATTAAAGACGTCATGTGCACCAGGGGCATTAAGACCACCTGCTCATCAAAAATCCTGGAGAATTTCGTTCCGCCTTACGATGCCACAGTTATAGAAAAGCTGAAAGCCAGCAAAGCGGTGATCTTAGGAAAGACCAACATGGATGAGTTTGCCATGGGCTCATCAACAGAGAATTCTGCTTTCTTCACAACACGAAACCCCTGGGACTTAGACCGTGTTCCCGGCGGCAGCAGTGGTGGCTCAGCCGTTGCCGTGGCTACTGATGAAGCCATCTACGCCCTTGGCTCCGATACCGGCGGCAGCATCCGTCAGCCTGCCGGGTTCTGCAGCGTGGTCGGCTTGAAGCCGACCTACGGTAGAGTGAGTCGCTTTGGCCTGGTCGCCTTCGCCAGCTCGCTTGACCAGATTGGCCCTATCACCAAAAATGCCGCCGACTGTGCACTGGTGCTGAATGTTATCGCCGGCCATGACCCCAGAGATTCAACCTCAGCTCCTTACCCCGTTCCTGATTACACCAAAGCATTGATTCCAGACCTTAAGAATCTACGCATAGGCATCCCCAAGGAGTACTTCGTCGAGGGCATGCAGAAGGAGGTAAGAGAAAGCATAGAGGCAGCCATTAAAAAGCTGGAGGGGCTGGGGGCTAAAATAGACTGGGATGCCTCACTGCCCCATACTAAATATGCCCTTGCCGCTTATTACATCCTAGCCCCTTCCGAAGCCTCGGCAAACCTGGCTCGGTATGATGGAGTAAAATACGGCTTCTCCTACCAAGATACCAGCAACATGTGGGAAGCTATGGAGAAGACAAAACAGTTCGGCTTCGGGGCTGAGGTCAAAAGGCGAATCATGCTGGGAACCTATGCCCTATCGGCTGGCTACTACGATGCCTACTACCTTA
>JAPLHH010000262.1 GCA_026389735.1 Chloroflexota bacterium
TCCTCTAATTTCACTAGCATCTCAGGTGAGGATCCGATGAGCTGAAAGCCGCCGAAATCGAAATAGAACATATAGGGTGAGGGGTTAAGCATGCGCAGCGCCCGGTAGATAGAAAAGGGATCAGCCGAAGTGCGGCGGCGCAGCCTCTGAGAGAGGACGACCTGAAAGATGTCACCGGCCATGATATACTCTTTGGCCACTCTAACCATGTCGGCAAACTGCGAGCGGGTAAAATTGGATTCAAGGGGTGGAGTCTCTTTTGCTGAGGCTGGAGGGCGAGCTTGGGGTTCATAGGGTAAACTGTGGCCTAAACCGGCGATGATGCTGTCGACCCTTTCCGATCCGTGCCGATGGGCCATGGCGTCGTTAGCGTTAGTAGGCCCGTGGGAGACGATCTTCATCTTGTGCTGAACATGATCGAAGATAACCACGGTATCAGTGAACAGGAATGTTGAATCTGGCAACCGTAGTTCATTGTTGGAGCACTGTGGCAGCCTTTCAAAGAAGCGGACGACGTCATAGGCCAGGTAACCTACAGCTCCCCCGAAAAAGGCTGGCAGTCCCGGAACTTTGGCTACGTTGCGCTGAGCCAGCAATGCTTGGACCAGGTGTAACGGGTCCGCTCCCTGTGGAGACTTCCCCAGGGACACCCGGCTTATCTCTTGTTTCTGGCGGATGACGCCTTCGTTTCCGAAGGTTTCCAGTATGAGATAGGGATCGGTGCCGATGAAGGAATACCTGCCCAAGTGCTCCCCTCCTTCTACGCTTTCCAGAAGAAAGCTTGGCGGATTCCTGCCTAGCTTGAGGAATACTGATACCGGTGTTTCCAGGTCAGCCGGTAACTCCCTGACCACAGGCACCGAGCTATCCTGTCGTCTGCTTGTATACGAAATGTCTAGATTTGCCATCTTCACCCAACGGCCTGAAAAAATTAGGCCCTCCACCCTGAACGGGGCGGAGGGCTAAATCCGCGGTGCCACCCTTCTTAGCCGGCCCGAAGGCCGACTATCTCTGTTCGGGTACGGGACTAGCTCTCACAGTCTGTCCTATACCCTGGGCTGTAATAACGGTGCCCTTCCGTCAAAGCCTACACAGCCGCTGCCTTCGGTTTGCAGCTCCCGAGCCCATTCGGCTCCTGCGCTAGCATCGGGCTCTCACCTAACCCCGACTCTCTGTGCTTCGCTGGAAGCCTACTCTTCTCGTTCCTCGCCTTTTCCTTATTCAGTTATCGAATGATGCCAGTTATAACACCATGGGGCGTCTTTGTCAATACTACTTAGGTTTTGGTTAAGTTAACTCGTGGTTGGTAAATCAGGCAATAACAAGGATTATGGAGGCACACTATGGGTAGTAGGGGGATTTTGAGACAAAATAGAAGCAGGCTAGGCTTCTCCCTCCTTTTAGGATTGAAAATACACTAGCCTGCTAGTTTGGGTTCTCTTCCCAGACTGGTTGCCAACCAAGTATAAGACTATCACAGGAAATTAAGTTTGTCAATAGCATATTTAGACACAAAATATATTCGACGGTGGCGGGGAAGGGATTTGAACCCTTACTTTTCTGGTTGGCAACCAGTTGCCTCTGCCAAATTGGGCTACTCCGCCACCCCACGAGATTATAGCACCTTTCATGGTGTTGAAATAGGCATA
>JAPLHH010000231.1 GCA_026389735.1 Chloroflexota bacterium
TCCAGCCCAGCAAGAAATAACACCAAAAGCAATAGCGATAAGGAGCATCCGCTTTAAGCTATAAGTAAGTTGATAGGCAGCGGCTGCGGGATTAAGAATAAGGCAATAGATAAGCAAACCGCCGATACTTTGCAGCGAGGCAGTGATAGTCACGCCGGTGGAAAACAACAAGCCGTAGAAAATGACTGTCGCCGGTATGCCCACGGCTAGAGCTATCTCTCGATGGCAAATCACTGCTTGAATTTCCTTATAGAAAACGGCCACCAGCCCAACTATTACGCCTGTTATAGCAGCTAAAAAGATGATGTCCTGTTGCGTAACGGTCAATATACTTCCCCAGAACAGGTTTAAGGCTTCAGTCCTGGCCCCGTGCATCAGACCCATAAACAGGAAAGCCAGTCCCAGCATCAGGGAGAAAATAATACCTATGGAAGTATCGGGATTTAATTCCCCACGGTCAGCCATTGGTCCAATAATGGCTGCTGAAGCCAGACTGAAGAGCAAGGCACCAATCAAGGGGTTAAACCCCAGCCAGAGGCCGAGGAGCGCTCCGGCAAAAGCAGCGTGGGCAATACATACCCCGATAAAAGAGAGGTGCATGGTAACGACGAAGACGCCTACTACAGAGCAGGTTATGCCACCGAATAGCCCGGCCAGGATGGCATTTTGCATGAAATGGTAGTGCAAAATAGAAAAATCCATAGCGTCTTTACCTTAACTCCCAAATGTCAACAACCGTCTCCTTTACTAAGATTGCCACGCCCCGACAAGTCGGGGCTCGCAATGACACCCTTTCCTTTGTCACTTTTGTCATTGCGAGGAGCGGAGCGACGAAGCAATCTCAGTTGGTACCGAGATCGGAGCTCCATAAAGCTGACTCAGAACTTCTTCCCGAAGCATTGACTCCGGGTTGCCTTGCTGCCATATCCTACCTTCCTTCATTAGAATCAGTCGCTGGCAAACGGAAGGCAGCGTTCTCAGGTCATGGGTGACAAATAGAGTGGTCGTATGATATTCCCTGTGAATGAGCTGTATCAGGCTTAAGATTTCGCGTTGAGCTTTTTGGTCTATGGAAGCTGTCGGCTCATCGAGGAGAAATATCTCAGGCTGCTGGACTAAAGCTCGGGCAATGGCTGCCCTCTGGTATTCGCCCCCGGATAGATGTCCTATCGGGCGTTGGGCTAAATGAGCTATACCGACCATTTCCAATACCTTATCTACTGTTTCCCATTGAGCCCGTGTTGGCCGACGGAATAGTCCCAGGCGACCATAGCATCCTACCATCACCGTCTCTCTAACATTGATGGGCAACCGGGGGTCGATATGCTCTACCTGGGCCACATAGCCTATGCGCTTTCTTAAATTAATGCTATTTCTCCCATTGAGCCGTGACCCTAATACCCAGGCTTGTCCATGCACCAGTTTGCCCAGGCCATTAATCACTGTGAGCAGGGTAGTTTTGCCGGCGCCGTTAGGTCCGATAATGCCAATGAATTCCCCTTTCCTGACCTCCAGAGACACGCCCTGTAAAGCCACATCTTCCCGGTAGGAAACTACAGCGTCTTGAATCTTGATGACTGTGTTATCCATATTGTTCCTCCCATTCATGCAAAGCGTTCAGCAGTAAATCAACGTTCTTATCTAGTGCCTTCTCCCAGGTTTCGGTGTTTTCCAAGCCACCG
>JAPLHH010000102.1 GCA_026389735.1 Chloroflexota bacterium
ATCCTACAATAGGCCTTGACCCGCAAGCCAAATACTTGGTCTGGCATAAGCTGATTGAACTTAAGTCACAGGGTGTCACCCAACTTTTATGCACCCAGAATATGGAGGAGGCGAGCGCTCTTTGTGACCGGGTAGCGATAATGCATCAAGGCAAGATTATGAGTTTGGATGCGCCCGTAAAACTCATTTCTAGATATGTAGGCGACGTGGTATGGGAAGTTGAATTGAATTCAGAAGAAAGGGGCAAGACCATCAAGGGGTTGGAAAGTCGTGGGCTAGACTTTGAGGTGGTAGGAGATAAGATTCACATTTTTCACGCTAAAGGCGATGAATTGATAAACGGGATGGTAGATTTGCGGAAAGCTATACGAAGGGCAGCTACATTAGAGGACGTCTTTTTCAGGCTTACGGGGAGGTCTTTGGCTGAATGAGGCTCCTCTCATGGCGTTTTATCAGAGTGTGGCAGCGCAATCGGGACGTGTTCTTCAGGCTGTGGCATGCAGAGGCACCCGGATTTATAGCTGAGCCGATTATCATTCTCTTGGCTATGGGCTTGGGTCTCGGGGCATATGTAGGTCTGGTTGATGGTCAGAGATATATCGAATTTATTGTTCCTGGGCTTATAGCTGGCTACGCTATGTTCAGTGCTAACTTTGAATGCACCTACGGCAGTTTTTTCCGTATGGAGTATCAAAAAACCTTTGATGCGATCATTGCCACTCCGCTGAATATTGAGGATGTTACTGCCGGTGAAATCTTCTGGGGAGCTACACGTTCAGTCCTGACCGGCAGTGTTATGCTAGCTGTGGCTGCTGCTTTCCAGCTGGTGCATTCACCATGGGCACTGCTGATACCAATAATTTGCTTCTTGGAAGGCATCTTGTTTTCTGCCATTGCCTTGTTCTTTACCTCGATTGTCCCGTCTATTTATAGTTTCAACTATTATTACAGTCTGTTCATAACGCCGATGTTTTTCTTCAGCGGGGTGTTTTTCCCCCTGTCTTCTTTCCCTGAGATAGTGCGGACTTTAAGCTGGGCAGTACCGCTGACGCCGGTGGTTTATATTACTAGGGCGGTAATCGGTGGAGAATTTCAGCCTGGTCTCCTTGGGGCACTTGCCCTTATTGTCGCTTTAATTGTCCTATTCTTCTCTATATCGCTGGTGACAATGAGACGCAGGCTGGCTACGTAGTGGAGCGATACTATTGACACAGGCTCAGTCGCAGGTGTATTCTTAATAACCAAGCTTAAACAGAAAGGGGGGTATAGTGAAATGGCAAAAACTTCAACCGGACTGGATGAAAACGTTGCTGGACTATTGTGTTATGTTGCTTGGTGGATAAGTGGCCTCGTCTTTTTCCTATTGGAGAAAGATAACAAGTTCATACGTTTCCATGCGCTGCAGTCGATCATCGTCTTTGGTGTCCTTACTCTTGCCGGTATTGTCATTGGCTGGATAGCCTGGATACCATTTATTGGCTGGTTTATTGGCGCTGCCTTTTGGATACTTTGCCTTGTAGTATGGATAATTTGCATGGTTAAAGCTTATCAGGGAGAGAAGTTTAAGATGCCCTGGGCAGGTGACCTGGCCGAGAAGAACGCTTAAGCTGCTCGATAATAATTTGGATATCTCTCCAGGCTTTACTTCTGCCCTTTATTTTCCCAGGGCAGGCGTTTGCCCTCTGGGGTATAGCGGTAAAAACCCTTCCCAACCTTTCGGCCCAAACGACCTTCTTTCACCATTCGCTCTATCAGGTCGGAGCGGGGCACCAGATTTTCCTCTCCCAAAGCTTTCATGGTTTGACCTACAAGGACATAGATATCCAGTCCGGCGTTATCGGCGATTTCGAAAGGGCCGGCATTCCAGCCGTAGCCCAGCCGCATACCTATATCCACATCTTCGGGGGTTGTTATCCCTTCAGCTACCAAATCCGCAGCTTCCCGGAAGGCAGCAGAGAAGATACGGTTCATCACGAAACCAGGGATGTCTCTTTGTACTTGGACTGGTGTCTTACCAAGAGATTTGACGAAAGCCACACCTCGCTCGAAGACCGCAGTGGAGGTCTTTTCACCTTTGATCACCTCTACCAAGCCCATGAGAGGAACAGGCCCAAAGAAGTGAAGGCCGAGAACCCTATCCGGGTGTTGCGTTGCCTGGGCTATGCGGGTGATGGGGATAGTTGACGTGTTTGAGGCCAACGGGGTCTTTGGTGAAGCAAGGCGGTCAAGTTCTTTGAAGATTTGCTTTTTGAGGGCTTCTATTTCCAGGGCGGCCTCTATTACCCATGATACTTTGGCAGCACTGCTGAGGTCATGCTCGGGGATTATCCGCTCCATGATTTTCTGAGGAGGGTCTTTAAGAAGTCCTTTGCTGCCCAGCTTGTTTAGTGACCATTTGATCTCACTCATAGCCTTGTCCAAGGCGGCAGCTTTGACATCCATCAGATGAACCTTGCAGCCTGCCTGAGCGCACACTTGTCCAATGCCAGAGCCCATAAAGCCGGCACCTACAACTAATACGTTTTCCATTTTTTTAACTCTCCTTCTTTGGTTTGCTGCTTGGCTTGCCTGCTGCCTTAGGATGCTATTCTACTGCCAGATAACGGGGAAAATCAATGTGAAGCTGCCTGAAAGTGTAAAACTCTACTAGGCCGGTCTTGGGAGGTTCTTGGGGTGGAAGATAATTCGAGTGAGTAGGAAAGTGGAGGAACACAGACATAAATGTTGGAGTTTCTTTAAATTGGCTGCCGAGCCAGGATTCGAACCTGGGCTAAGGGATCCAAAGTCCCCTGTGCTACCACTACACAACTCGGCAGTTCTAAGCCTGGTGCCGAAGGTCGGATTCGAACCGACACGAGAGTTGCCCCTCAACAGTTTTTGAGACTGCCGCGTCTACCATTCCGCCACTTCGGCCGG
>JAPLHH010000256.1 GCA_026389735.1 Chloroflexota bacterium
AATATGCCTTGCACCGGATGTTACGGACCAGTAGATGGAGTAATCGACCAAGGGGCTCACTTCTTGAGTGCAGTAGCCTCGGTTATTGACTCCAATGATCCGGCTGAAATAGATAAAATCATTGCTGACATCCGCGACCCCGTAGGCACTTTCTACCGATATAGCTTAGCTGACTCATTACTAAGGAGGGCAAGAATCAAATGAAAAAAATAACCATAGACCCTATCACCAGGCTGGAAGGCCACGGCAAGATAGAGATATTCCTCAACGACGCTGGCGAGGTGGAGAACAGCTATTTCCAAGTGCCAGAACTGAGGGGATTTGAAAAATTTTGTGAAGGGCGATTGGCTGAGGATATGCCTCAGATAACCCAGAGAATCTGCGGCGTCTGCCCCGAAGCTCACCACATAGCAGCCACAAAATGCCTGGATGACCTGTTCCATGTCGACCCGCCAAGCCCGGCCAAGAAACTTCGCGAACTCTTCTATAGCGCTTTCTTTGTTACCGACCATACCACCCATTTCTATATCCTGGCAGGCCCTGACTTCATCATGGGCCCTGAGGCTCCTGTAGCTGAACGCAATATTCTGGGAGTCATCGCCAAAGTCGGCTTAGAATTAGGCGGAGCTGTAATTAAGACCCGGATGCAGAACCACCGCATCATCCAGATGCTTGGCGGTAGAGCGGTGCATCCTGTCTTCGGTCTGCCCGGTGGTGTCAGTAAAGGACTTAGTGAAGAGGAAAGGAAGGAAGTTGAGCAAATAGCCAAGGACTCAGTGGAATTCGCTAAACTTTCTCTGAAAGTCTTTGATGATATTGTCCTCAAGAACAAAGAGTACCTCGATATGGTTCTCAGTGACGCTTATACTCACCGCACCTACTACATGGGTCTAGTTGACGAAAAGAACAGGGTCGACTTCTATGATGGCAAAGTTCGAGTGGTTGACCCCGATGGTAAAGAATTTGCCAAATATGCACCCCGAGAATACCTCGACCATGTTGCCGAACGTGTGGAACCGTGGACTTACGTCAAAATCCCCTATCTCAAGAAGGTCGGCTGGAAGGGCTTTGTCGACGGCAAAGATAGCGGCGTTTTCCGGTCAACCCCTCTCTCCCGACTTAATGCTGCCGATGGCATGGCAACTCCTCTAGCCCAAGCAGAGTACGAGAGGTTCTACTCCACATTGGGCGGGAAGCCCGTCCATCAGACTCTAGCAACCCACTGGGCACGCCTCGTTGAACTCCTCTACGCTGCTGAAAAATTGCTAGAACTCAGCAAGGACCCCGAGATTACCAGCCCTAATATTCGCACCATCCCCACAGCTACACCAGATGAAGGGGTTGGCATTGTCGAAGCTCCCAGGGGTACCTTAACGCATCATTATATTACTGACGAGAAAGGAATCATCAAGAAAGCCAACTTAATCGTCGCTACCGTCAATAATGTTGCTGCTATCAGCATGTCCGTTAATAAAGCAGCTCAGGCTCTCATAAAACCGGGCAAAAAGATAACCGAAGGGCTGCTCAACCGCATTGAGATGGCGTGGCGTCCCTATGACCCATGCTTTGGTTGTGCTACTCACACCCTCCCCGGGCAGGCACCAATGGAGGTAGTTATCTACAACAGCAAAGGCGAGATAATAGAGCGGCTGAGCCGCTAATCTTTGCTCATAGCTACTCAGGAATAGCTGCATAACCATAAGTGGATGGTAAGACGAAGACACTGATATTGGGGATGGGTAACTCACTCCTCAGCGATGATGGAGTGGGCCTAAGTGTTGCCGCTGAACTCAAGAGCAGGCTCGATCAATCAGACATAACCGTTATGGAGACCAGCGTTGCCGGTCTAAGCCTGTTAGACCTGTTGGTTGGCTACGACAGAGCCATCATCATTGATGCCATTCAGACAGTAGATGGAAAGGCAGGACAAATTTACCGGCTCGATCCAGAAGCGTTTGATGCCACACGACGCACAATCTCACCCCACGATGTTAACTTCACCATCGCCCTTGAGTTTGGCAAAAAAGTAGGCCTTCACTTACCTCAGGAAATCGTTATCTTCGCCATCGAGGCATCAGATGTAAGCACCTTCAGCGAGAAATGTACGTCTGAAGTTACACGGGCAATCCCTACCTGTGTCGAAATGGTCCTCCGAGAACTAAAAAGGTGGTGAAATTGTCACCACTTCTCTTGGGTCAGTCTGGAAGTGAGCCAGGTGCGTAGTGGTTCGTCTAATGTGCCGACTCTAGATTCCAGCCAGCGGATATCTCCGCTCTCCAGTGCGGCTTTTGCCTCCGGCGTTAGACTATAAGGCTTGAGAGCCTGATTGGGATTATCCGCCAGTTTAGCCAAGAATTTAGTGTCATCTCTAGCTCTAGCTAACACTGATATTAAAGCCTGGGTTTCAGTATCTATATAGCCCGTCTGTTGAGGTTGCAGCTGCGGCTTAGAAAACACACTTGCAAGCCAGGGCCTGGAAACCACTGCTTCAGCAGCACGGTCCTTGCGAAGGTATATAAGCCAATATATGCTACCTATAAATGTGCCGCCAACGATGTTGCCCAGAGTAACTGGAACCAGATTACCGATGAAGCCAGCGATATTGAGATTGGCCACCTGGCTGGCAGTCACGCCAGCGACTTCAAGAACCTTAGCCTGCCCTGCCATGGCTATGCCCATTGGAATGAAATACATATTGGCGATGCTGTGCTCGAAGCCGCAAGCTACGAAAGCCGTTATAGGGAAGAGGATGGCAAATATCTTATCGACGGTAGAACGAGCGCTGAAACAGAGCCAGACAGCTAGACAAACAAGTGTATTACACAATATTCCACGAGCAAAAGCCGGCCAGAAAGCCAGATTTACTTTGGCGTTGGCGATCGACAGGGCGTTAACA
>JAPLHH010000121.1 GCA_026389735.1 Chloroflexota bacterium
GGCCAATTGCCGGGAAGTTTACAGCCCGCTGGGCAGCCAGCTTGCGGTGGAGGTACTGGGTAAACGTGGCATCAGATATCACCTGACAAGGACCGTTCCTTGCATACAGAAGCCCAACCAAAAGGACATGTGCCCCATGGAGGCACTGTCAATAGGCAAAGAGCCGGCAGAGTTTTACAGGTTAATTAAAGGCTCGCTGGCCGGCCACCCGGGGGCAGAGCAGTCTGTAAGAATTAAGTAGAACCGCGACACCCGCAATATCCCTTAAAGTGGTAAAATTTAGCACAGAGTCACATAATTGGAAAAGATAAGGCTCGGCAAAACTGATATGCTCGTCTCGCGGTTGGGCTTTGGTGGCATACCAATACAGAGGCTCAACGAGGACGAAGCGGTCGCCGTCGTCAAAAAATGCCTGGACCTGGGCATAACCTTCCTCGATACGGCCAATGCCTATACCACCAGCGAGGAACGCATCGGTAAGGCCATTTCGGGACGTCGGGAGGGGCTTGTTTTAGCCACCAAGTCCACTTCACGAAAGCCTAAGGGCGTGGAAAAGCACCTCAACCTGAGCCTGGTGCGGCTTAACGTCAAATATATCGACCTTTACCAGTTCCACGGCGTAAGCGATTTTGCCTCACTGGATATGGTCCTGGCACCTGATGGGCCGATAGCAGTAGTGGAAAAAGCCAGAGACATGGGACTGGTCAAGCACATCGGCATCACTTCGCACCAGATAGACGTTGCCAAGGAAGCGGTGAAATCAGGGCGATTCGAGACCATTATGTTCCCCTTTAACTTTGTTACTTCCGAAGCTGCTGATGAACTCATACCACTGGCCAAAGAACATGACGTCGGCTTCATAGTTATGAAGCCGCTCTCCGGCGGCATGATAGACAACGCAAAAATCGCCTTCAAATACCTCTTACAGTTTCCGGATATCGTTACCATCGCCGGCATTGAAAAGGTGCCTGAGATAGAGGAAATCGTCAAGATACTGGAAGGTCCCAAAACGATTACCTCAGCCGAACTGAAACAGATGCAAAAACTGAAGAATGAACTCGGCACCAAATTCTGCCATCGATGCGACTACTGTCAGCCCTGCAGCGAAGGAATAGCTATTTCAACTGTCATGATGTATCCAAGCCTGGTGCGGCGTCTGCCTCCGAGCACCTGTTCTCAGATCCATGGGGAGGTTTCTGGGGGCAAATTGTGGAAAAGGCAGCTAGCTGCACAGAGTGCGGTGAATGCGAGGAAAGATGCCCGTATCACCTTCCCATCCGGGAACTGCTGGCTGAGTATGTCAAGCAGTATCAACAAGAAAAGCGTAAATATCAAAAGGTACAGCCGTCGGCATAAAAGGAGATTGTTATGAAAGCATCAGAAGGGAAACTCGGACGGGTATTTATAATTCGCCTTGAAGACGGCGACGCTATCCCCGCCAGCATCGAGCATTTCGCCGAGGAAAAGAAAATTTCAGTAGGGCAGGTTATTTTAATTGGCGGTATTGGGGACGGAGAGGTAGTCGTTGGCCCGCGGAGGTCACATGAGATGCCGCCCGAACCGATGCTGGTCCCCGTGGACGGGGTGCACGAGGTAGTCGGTGTGGGGATAATCGCTCCTGATAAGAAGGGTAAGCCGAAACTGCATATACATGCCTCACTCGGCAGGTCGGGGCAAACCACCACCGGCTGCCTGCGACCGGGTGTATCCACCTGGTTGGTAGGGGAAGTGATTATCTTAGAGATAAAGGGTACAAATGCAGTCCGCCTGCCAAGCGACAAGGCACGCTTTGAGCTTTTGCAGGTGTCTCAGACTTAGGACGATTCCCTACGTCAGCATCTGAGCAACAGCACATGCAACCGTGTTCTCTGCACGGGCCGCGTTTG
>JAPLHH010000022.1 GCA_026389735.1 Chloroflexota bacterium
TTTCAGCGACAAGAAGCACCCCAATATCCTGTTCTTTCATGGTAACGGCGAGACAGCCAGCGATTATGAGTCTATTGGCTCCGCCTATAATCAAATCGGGGTGAATCTATTTGTGGCTGATTACCGGGGCTATGGTAGGAGCGGAGGCAAACCCACACTTACCAGTATGATAAAGGATGCCCACCCAATATTTGAGGGCTTTAAACGGGTGCTAAAAGAGAAAGGCTTTTCAGGGAACCTCTTTATCATGGGACGCTCATTGGGCAGCACCTCTGCCGTAGAGCTTGCCCACCATTACCAGAGTCAGCTCAGCGGCCTCATTATAGAAAGCGGCTTTGCCAATATTTTCGACTTATTTACCTACTTAGGCTTTTCGCTCGAAGCTCTTGGTATCGCTGTGCCGGAGACGCCTTTCAGCCTTGACCTTATCCGGAAGATTTGTCTCCCGACCTTAGTCATGCACGGCGAGTATGACCAGATTGTGCCCGTTGAAGAAGGCAAGGCGCTTTATGATGGTATCGGTGCCAAGGACAAACGACTGCTCATAATCCCCGGGGTTGACCACAACACCATTTTTCTGGGCGGCACGGAGCAATACCTTCAGGCCCTAAAGGACTTTGTTTCAGCCCATAGCTAGGGGCGGTGTGGTGGTTATTCCTCTTCGCCAGGCCCGGCTGCGGCTTCTTCAGCTCCTTCTGCGACCTCAACCTCTTCCGCAACCGCGGCTTCTACCGGTACTACCTCGACCTCTTTTTTAACCTCGACTACTTTGACCACCATCTGCTCTGGGTCGCTAAACAGTGTTATGCCATGGCCAATTGGTATATCTTTGATATGGATCGTTTGATTGATCTCTTCAAGATGTGACACGTCAACCTCGAGGCTGTGAGGCAGGTCATCAGGCAAAGCTTCGATATGCAGGGAATCAATCAGGTGGAGTAGGGAGCTGTTCTTGACTTTCTTAAGCACCGGCGCCTCTCCGACGAATACTAGAGGAACATGCGTCTTTATTTTTTCATCCATCCTGACCTGGTAGAAGTCCACATGGAGCAGGTCATCGGTTAGAGGGTTCTTCTGAACTTCTCGGACCAGAACCCTTAACGGGTTTTTTGAATCGCCAATTTTCAGGGAGATAAGGTCGGTCCTGCCCACATGGGCCAGCAAATGCTTCAGGCTTTTGGCGTCAACATTGATGGCAGTAGAGTCGATTCCATGTCCATAGATGTTGGCCGGAACGATGCCTTGACGGCGTAGAAATCTAACTTTCTTGCCGGTTATGTCTCTTTTGGAAACTTCGAGTTCAAGCCGTTTCATCTTGTTACCTCTTTCATTAAGTCCGAGCTATAAAGATTAGTCGTTTTCGAGGCAGAAGTCAAATTTCTGGTGTGCGGTGTTCGGGACATACTACACAATGTAAACTACGGCCCAGCAAATATCTGGCAAGCCCAGATTTTCCCACCGCCGTCTATTACAATACCCATGCCTGAGATATTGTAGGCTGGATTGAGCATATTGGCGTTGTGTACAGGCGAGGCGAACCACTGTTGTGCCATGTCATTGGCATTGCAGGGAAGGTTGTTCTGAAGGACATTCTCTGCGCAGGCGTGCATCCCAGAGATATTTGCTACGATGGCATTAAACCTGGTGTTGAAATTTTCGTGGCTGAGCGTGTTCCCTGTTGCCATGTACTGGGCATGTTGCCGGCAGAGCCCGTCAATATAAGCATTTCTGGTTAAAGCTGCTTTGCCATTGCTTGCCCTTACTGCGTTCACAGCGTTAAACAAGGCTTGTTCGCAGGTTGCAGCGTCCGCAGGAGGTGGTGGTGGTGCCGCAGCCACTGTAACCGTAACTGACTGGGTGATAGTTCCGGCGGCATTGGTGGCCGTCAGGATATAGGTGGTGGTAGCAGCAGGGCTTGCCGTAGCGCTTCCCGAAGCCGGAAGAGAGCCACCTCCAGGGGATATGGTAACAGATGTGACCCCGGTAACATTCCAGCTCAGGGTGGAACTCCCGCCGGCGCTGATGCTGGGGGGGTTGGTGGTAAAGGAATTGATAACAGGCAAAGAAGGAGTTGGCGGTGGTGCCGCAGCGACTGTAACTGTAACTGGCTGGGTGACACTGCCGGCAGCATTGGTAGCCCTTAAGGTTATAGGTAGTGGTGCCGCGGTAACCGCAATAGTAACCGACCTGGTGACGCTGCCGGCGGCCCGGCGGCATTGATAGCCGTTAGGGTATAGGTCGCAGTTGCCGTCGGTGAAACTTCAACGCTACCCGCGTGGACAGCACTTCCTATCCCCTGGTCTATGCTAACCTCGGTAGCACCAGAGACATTCCATTCAATAGTCGAGGTATCGCTAAGAGTGATGCTCGAAGGGCTAGCATCGAACGAATCAATGGTTGGTAGTTGACCGCCAAGCTTTAGAGCGATATCTATACCGGTGATTTCACCCTCAGGACCTAACGTCACTCTAATACAGGAAAGGTTAGCTACGCCCACGACTAAAGTGAGTACCAACACAACAATGAACTTGACGAGGCTTTTCATTTTTGACATCACAAACAGCATCTCCCTCTAGATGAGTTTGCTCTCACACAAATGTGAAGGTTTTGCGCAGCCCATTACCATAATTGTTGACCATGATAATTGTATCAAATACAGCGCCGAAGTTGATTCTGTTGCCCTGTGGTATTGTATTCACCGCTTTAGTATCAGGCTCAGCAGTATTAACAAGCCTAAACCAATTCTGAGAAAGCTTGACTTCAACAGGACGTACTTGCTCCTTCCCTGGATAACTCAGAAAAATATAGCGCGCTCCCCCCGAAGCGTCAATAGGCCTGTGTGCGGTGTTCTTACACCTTTTTCTGAAGCTCTTCGTAGGCTTTCTTGACCTCATCTATTGAGGCCTCATCTTCCAGGGTGGTCAAATCGCCAAGATTGGTGCCGCTGGCTACAGCCTTGAGGACCCGCCTCATGATTTTGCCACTCCTTGTCTTGGGCAATTTGGCGACGAAGTAGATTTCATCAGGAGTGACTACTGGCCCCAGCGTCTTGCGTATGTGCTGCTTTATCTTGTTCTTGAGCTCTGGCGATGGCTCTACCCCTTGCTTGAGTGTGGCGAAGATAACTACACTTTCGCCTTTAACTGGGTCCGGTTTGCTGGTTACAGCTGCCTCGACTACGGCTTCGTGAGATACGGCAGCGTCTTCTATCTCTATTGTGCCGATTCTATGTCCAGCTATTTTAAGGACTTCATCGGCTCTGCCCAGCAACCAGTAGTAGCCATCTTTGTCCTTGATGGCATAGTCGCCGGTATAGAACATGCCGGGAAATTTAGACCAGTAGGTCTCCTGGTACCTTTGCGGGTCTCCGTGAATGCCCATAAGCATCCCCGGCCAGGGTGATTTTATAACCAGATAGCCTTTCTCTCCGGCTGGCACTGATTTACCACTTTCATCAACTATATCAGCATTGACCCCGGGCAGGGGGAAGGTTGCTGAGCCCGGCTTAAGAGGTACTGACTCTATGCCTGGGGTTGGCGATATCATCGTGCCGCCGGTTTCAGTTTGCCACCAGGTATCCACTATAGGGCATCTTTCGCCGCCGATGACCCTGTAATACCATTCCCAGGCTTCGGGGTTGATAGCTTCTCCAACGCTGCCCAGTAGCTCCAAGCTACTCAGGTCGTGTCTTTTGACCACATCCTCGCCATATTTCATCAGCATCCTGATGCCGGTAGGCGAGGTATAAAATATAGAAACTCCATATTTCTCTACGATGTCCCACCATCTATCTACCGAGGGGTAGTCAGGAGCTCCTTCGTAGAGGACTATGGCGGCGCCATGACATAAGGGGCCGTAAACTATGGAGCTGTGCCCCGTGACCCAGCCGACATCGGCGGTGCACCAGTAAACAGATTCCTCCTTTACATTAAAGACCCATTCGTAGCCGGAATTAGTGAAGACAAGATAGCCGCCGGTGCCGTGGACAATGCCCTTAGGCTTTCCCGTGGTACCTGATGTATAAAGAATGTAAAGAGGATGGGTGGACTCAACGGGTTCAGCGGGCACGAAAGAGGCAGCATCATCGAGCAATTCGTGGAGC
>JAPLHH010000020.1 GCA_026389735.1 Chloroflexota bacterium
TGTTGCAGATATTCTAAATACAAGCGCCATGCAGGCAGTTTCGCTAGCTTTTATCCCGGCTTTCGTTATCTCCTTGGGTCTTAGCATACCCGTAATAAGAATGCAAGTTGCAGCAGACAAATCTGAGCAGGTAATTAACACAATTAGAAAATCGGAAACCGAAGGAGATAAAGTCAGAACCAAAATAAACGAGGAGGGGATATGATGAATACAGAGTTAATAGATATAGGAAAGAACAAGTTCCTCAAAATACCAGTCATGCCTATAAGCCAGAAGAACAAAGAATTCTATTTAGCCAAGATGCCGGCTCGTTTCTTAATCGATACGTATACTGTTGAGCCTGCAGAATACAATGTTGAACAGGAAGCGGCTCGCGCGGCTACTTTCCCAGAGTATGCTGAGTATATCGGCTACAGATTAAAGGAAGAAAGAGGGCTGATAGTCAGCAAAAAAACAGGCTATGAGAGGTTGGAGAAAGAAGAAAGAGTACAGGAAATTGCAGATTTCCTAAATGAGGATGAGCACGCCCTGTTTCCAAACACAATAATTGTAACTTGTGAACTGATTAACACTTCCTTGGACTATGAATCTGGAAGGGAGGCGGATGTTTTCAAGCTGCTGGGTGAAACTCCCACCACTTTGTCTTTCTTAGAAGAACCTAAGGAACCGGCAGAGCAGACGTTCTTATACGTACCTTATAGAAAGAAGTCCATCCTTATCATCGATGGCCAACACAGATTAAGAGGACTAGAGGATGCTGACCCAGATGTGACTGACGATTATGAGATACTTGTTTCTTTCATAGTCGGTTTCAGCTGGTCAGTAGTTGCGAAGCTGTTCTACACAATTAACTATACCCAAAAGGCTGTCAACAAATCCCTATTGTATCACTTGACGGGCGAATTCAGCCCCGAGCTAGATGAAATAACCTTCATGCACGAAACAGTAAGAGCGCTAAATGAGGTCAGTCAGTCACCTTTATTTAAGAGAATCAAAATGCTAGGTACAGTAGATTACAGCTTACGGACAGAAGATAGGAAGAAGATGACCATCTCACAAGCCTTTCTGATTGATTATTTGCTCAGCACTATTTCCAAAAGTGCTATCAATCGCATCTACCCTCCCATATTTCTCTATTACTACCAAAAACGTGACAAGTGGAGAGTTGAAATCGTACGATTCATAATGAAGTATTTTGAAGCGATAAGGGAATCCAAACAGAAGGACTGGGACAACCCCGAGGAAAGCATTATATGTAACACGTTGGGAGTCGGCGCATTTATACGCATACTACATTTCCTGTTTGTGAAGATGTTCGTGACAGATTTCAACAAAAACCCCTCTATGATAGTGGACGTGACCGTACCAGACTTGATCTCTAAGCTAAGCGGAATAGATAAAGTTGATTTCTCGAAGACTGGAGAATATGGGGGAGGTGCAAGCGGGGGAAGCTTAAATAAACTCAGGGAAGAGATGGTTGAAAAAATAAGATACTTTGGCAAGCCAACGTTCGATAGTTTTCTTGAGGAATATAAGCAAAGCTATCTAGCTGAATATAGGCAGTGGCTGAAGGCAAGTCTAAAATAGAGTTGGCCTGTTCCGGCCCTCTGGTTTAGAGAGGTAACAACAATTTGAGAGTACTTTTAGTTGAGCCTGATTACAGGAGAAATTCCAAGAGTACTATAGAGAAAGCAGCTGCTAGCCCCCCAACTTCAAAGCGGCGTGATGATGAATCCTTGTGGTATCCGCCACTTGGGCTAATGAAGTTGTCCACATTTCATAAAATGCGAGGCGATGAAGTCCATTTTGTCTATGGCTGCATCCCTCAGAGAGAAATGTTTAACCTGAGTGACTCCTGGGATCGTATTTATATAACTACCCTTTTCACATTCCAGTGGGAAAAGACTATAAAAACAATTAACCACTATAAGAACCTAGTTTGGGGAGACACCAACAAGGTCTTCGTTGGCGGCATACTGGCCTCTTTGCTACCTGACAAAATATACGAAGCTACAGGGATACACCCGGTGAAAGGCGTTATTAGATCCCCGGAACAAATAGACCTGCCAGGAGACGAAAACATAGACCTTCTACCTCTAGATTATGATGTGGTGGATAACAATCTTTACGCTATCAATGATACATATTATGCTTATACGACTCGTGGTTGTGCGAATGAATGTCCTTGGTGTGGAGTGCCAATCCTTGAGCCTGGAGGCGTGTATTACATCGATATAAAAGGCATGATTGGAAGAATGCGAGAGAAGCATGGCGACAAGCCGAAGCTCAAACTAATGGATAATAATGTGCTGGCCTCTCCAGGTCTAGAAAAGATTATTGAAGACCTTGTTGAACTCGGATATGGAAGGAACATGGTTACTAATGCCGATCCCCCAAGAGAAAGAGTTATTGATTTCAATCAAGGTTTGGATGCCTCTTTCCTCACAGAGGAGAATATGAAGCTTCTGGCAAAGCTGAATATAAAGCCGATGAGAATAGCCTTTGACCGTATTGGTGAAAAGGATGAGTATCTAAGAGCGCTGAAACTTGCGAAGAAATACGGAGTCAGAGTTTTTTCAAATTATATGCTCTACAACTATCAAGATACTCCAAAGGACCTGTACCAAAGGTTGTCTATGAACATTAACCTCAATAAGCGCTGGAGGAATAAACAGAACAGACCGACAGCCTCGATCTATAGTTATCCAATGCGATATGCACCAATAGATAGCACGGATTCACCGACTGCTATTAGCCAGGAAAACAGCATCTGCGTGCCAACCAAGCTATCATCTGAGCAAAATAGTACATATAATGGCATATTTTGGACAAAACGCTTCGTTCGAAACATAGAGATCATGAAAGGCGCAGCTTATGGTTCGATCTCACCCACACCCAGCTTGGCAAGACGGACATTGGGTAAGACCTTTAAGGAATTTGTAGCCAATCTCTATATGCCGGAAGAGCTGTTAAGATATAGAAACAGATATGAAGGAAAGGTCTACAAATTCGAACCCGCGCGAGAACCTGGTAGCGGCGCGACAGAGGATTTCCGAGGTTTCATTTTTAGGCTCCTTAGAGCGAAGGGTAAAAGATTCGCCGTATTTCATGATGTTGTATCTAAGAACAGTAAGAGAAAAATAAGGGAATTTCTGCCACAATGCAAAGACAATGAAATGAAGAAGTGGTTGACATACTATCTTTTGTAAATATGAAAAGTAACAACTCGCAGATAGATTCCAAAAGAGTAATCTCGATTTAATTTATTGCACTCTCTGACGAAATGTTACTCCATCGGATGTTCTTTGAAGAATTGCCAGATTACCTCGCTGGCGTTGAATTCCCGGGATGTCTTGCCAATCACTAATTCAGGCAGGTACTGTAAGCCGCCGGGCCAGGTGTGTCCGCCGCCTTCTATGGCATAAAGAACTACTTCAGCGCCATCCTGGCAGCCTTCAGTAAAGGGCTTAATTTG
This sequence comes from Chloroflexota bacterium, assembly GCA_026389735.1. The sequence goes on from JAPLHH010000020.1 coordinate 3,476, forward strand.
TACGAACACTGCTGGGACATGGCTAAAATGGTACTGCATATGCCACTGGAGTGAACAATTTGACGAATTGTTTCAGGTGGCAGCCAGCTTCTTCACTCTCAAAACTCTTTTGACAACCGGCCCACCGTGCTAAAGACTTGGCACCTGGGCGAGGCTAAAGCCTCGCAACTACATGTCCTTTTTCCCTGTTCTCTTGATGCGAGAGGTAGAAGGCGGTTATTGTTCCTTTACCTTGAATGGTATGCCGACTATCATCAGGTAGACCTCGCTAATGTGCTGTGCCATGAGTTGATTGGCTTTGCCCAGCAGGTCACGGTAGATGCGACCGAGCCTGGTCTCGGGCACCAGACCCATGCCAACTTCGTTGGAGACGATGACGAAGCTGGCATCGAGCTTGTCCATGCAAGCGAGAAGCTCGTCTATTTCGGTTGTTACTCCTTTTTCAGCTTCCGGGTAATCAGGCTCGCCACGGAGCAAGTTGGAGACAAGCAGAGTGAGGCAGTCTATAATCACCACCTCGGCATCGCCGATTTGTTGCTCTATTCCTTTGCCGATGCCGGTTGGTATCTCCAGTGTTCTCCAGTTTTTGGGGCGGGCTTTTTTGTGCTCGGAAATTCGAGCCTGCATCTCTTCATCCAATGCCTCGCCGGTGGCGACAAAAAGAACCTTGTCACCGAGCTTTTTAGCCAGCTCCTGGGCGAAATGGCTTTTGCCGCTGCGAGCGCCGCCGAGTATGAGGATGGTTTTCTTAGCCAAGGCTGTACTCCAATATGTCTAATGTCCAGTGGTCATCTCTGGCTACGGGGACTGACTTTAAGCCCTGGGAGAGCGCTCTCCAGCAGGCGAAGCAACTGTCTTTGCCACCGCTCCATGAAGCCGCGTATTCGGTCATTATAATCTTCCAAGCAAGATTATGAGCAGAAGCACCAAAACCTCAGCCAGCTCGTTAATGGCTCCGTAATTATCGCCAGTGAGTCCACCCAGGCGGGAGCGGAAATAGCTGGCGATGCCGAAGGTAATAAGCCACAGGGCTGCCATCAGCACCGGCCCCCACCACTTCAGCAAGGCTACGGCGGCAATCAAAGCTATGGCTGTGGCTATGGTCAGCCTCTGCCAGTTAGCCCCTTGTTTGAAGGCAAGTCCCATGCCGGAGTTCTTGGCATAGGGAAAGGTGAAGATGATGGAGACCATCGTCCAGCGGCTTAAGGTGGGCATAAGCAGCAAGGCTGGCAATATCCACACAGAGGATAGGGAGACATATTTGAGCAATAGCAAGAGAATAGCGCCGACGATGCCGAAGGCACCGACTTTGCTGTCTGCCATTATGGCCAGCCTTTCTTTTTTTGATTTGCCGGCGATAACACCGTCGCAGGTGTCAACGAAGCCGTCGAGGTGATGGGCGCCGGTCAGGATAACTAGAGCTATGATAAGCAGGGCGTTTACTATGGCAGGGGGCAGAATAAAAGACAAGCCATAGTGAAGGCCAAGCAGGATGGCGCCGAGAATTAAGCCCACAAGCGGAAAATAGGTCAGGGATTGGCCAGAGGTCTTAGCTGTGACCTCATGGCGAAGAGGGGTGGGAAATATGGTTAAGAATTGGAGGGCTGCCCAGAAACCCAAAGTTAAACTCCTCAGTGCGGTTCGAGCGGTTTGGCTTCGGAAACGCCGGCTTCAGCGAAGGTAGCCATCTGGCTCAAAGTCCCGACCGCAGCTTCAGCCAGAAAAATGCCCATAACAGCGCCAGTGCCTTCTCCCAGCCGCATGTTCAGGTTGAGCAGCGGCTTCAGTCCGAGGAACTGGAGCAGCAGCTCGTGGCCTGCCTCTGCCGAGAGATGGGCGGCAATAAGGTAGTCTTTGGCCTGGGGTGACAGGCTGGTGGCGATGAGCGCCGCAGCCCCGGAGATGAAGCCGTCAATGACCACCGGGATTCTGTAGGCAGCACCAGCCAGTATAACTCCAACTAAGCCGCCGATTTCGAAGCCACCGACCTTGGCTAATACATCTATCGGGTCTTTAGGATTCGGTTTGTTAACCGATAAGGCTTTTTCTATCACTTTGATTTTATAGGCAAGCTGCCTATCGCCAATACCAGTGCCACGGCCGGTGACTTTCTTGACTGGTCTGCCGCTAATGGCAGCGAAGATGGCACTGCTGGCAGTAGTATTGCCGATGCCCATGTCTCCGGTGCCGATGATATCAACTCTCTTGCCCATTTCAGCTTCAGCCACCTGGATGCCGGCTTCTATGGCATCTATGGCTTGCTGACGGGTCATCGCCGGTCCCTGTGCCATGTTTTTGGTGCCGAAATCAATCATTTTACATAACAATCCGGGCAGCGGCTGGAAACCGCCTTTTACTCCCATGTCTACTACTATAACCCGGGCGCCTATCTGCCCGGCCAGAACATTTATAGCGGCACCGCCTTTGAGAAAGTTGAGGACCATCTGGCGGGTTACTTCCTGGGGGTAGAGGCTGACCGTTTCAGCAGCGACACCATGGTCGGCGACCATGGTTATTATGGTTTTGTGCTCCAGTTTAGGTTTAACTTGACCTTTAATACCAGCGATCTGAATTGACAGCTCTTCTAACCTGCCCAAGCTGCCGTGTGGCTTGGTCAGGCTGTTCTGACGGCTTTGAGCGGCTGCCATTGCTGAACTATCCAGCGGTTTTATTTCTTTAAGTATTGTGTCTAAGGAAGTGGCCATGGTTTAAGCTCCTTGCTTATTAGTATTCGATGCCACGTCTGGCACCTGTTCCCTCGGTGAAGGGGTGCTTAATCATGAGCATCTCGGTGACTAAATCAGCCCGTTGAACTATCTCTGGAGGTGCCTTCCGCCCGGTCAAGACCAGTTCAACCGAACCAGGTTTCGCATCCAGCAAGTCTAACACCTGTTTAACAGTTATCAAGCCCTGGTTGACGGCGACGAGGATTTCATCCAGGATGACCAGGTCATATTTACCGCTGAGTATCTCCTGTTCAGCGTAGGCTAGTGTCTGCTGTGCCTCCCGGCTTAATTGTTCCTTAGATTTCTTAAAACTATCACCGACGTTTAACTGGACTATTTCAAAAGGGTTATACTGCTTGGCGAAGAAGTGCTCGCCGCAAGGTTGACCTTTTAAGAACTGGATGAAAGCTACTTTCATGCCTTGTCCTACGGCTCTCATCGCCAGACCTAAAGCGGCTGTAGTTTTGCCTTTACCGTCACCTGTATAGGCATGAACGAGACCCTTGGAATCTTTTTCAACCATAATTCCTCCCGCAAGTTATCTTGTAGACCTGGGACATATCGAGGTTCTGCCTGATTACACTGGCTAGTTTATCATATTTTTCCTGTTTGTTTGTTGATGGAGCTGAGATTATTGGTAAACCCCGGAGCTGTCGCAGCCTGTTCAGGAGATGGTGTGTAAAATTAGCATTGTGAAATAAGCCATGAATGTAGGTGCCGAATATAAGGCCGTCGCTGCTGACAGCACCATCGAAATAATCGGCTTTCCCTCGAGGCGTTTCTAGAATCTGGAATGCTGGCTGGCAGTTATGGCTTTGGGTTTGTCCCATGTGGATTTCGTAGCCGGTGACCTCTATGCCTTTCAGGCCTTTGAGTAGGCCTTCATCGGCGGCCACCTGAGCTTTGACCTGGGTGGTCGTTTTGCAGTGATTAAAAATGGTTGTGCTATTGAGCAAACCCAGCCCGGCGATGCTGTCATGCTTGGACTCGACTTTATCAGGGTCGTGGATGCTCTTGCCCAGCATCTGATAGCCACCGCAGATACCGATTATTGCAGTGCCGGACTTGGACCTGTGGATAATGGCTTGCGCCAGCTCTTGCTGCTGCAAATAAATTAAGTCGGCGATGGTGCTTTTAGTGCCGGGCAGGATAAGCAAGTCTGGATTTCCCAGTTCGGAAGCTCTGGTTACATAGCGGACAGTGCAATCTTGCTCTTCTAAGGGGTCGAAATCATCGTAGTTAGAAATGTGGGGTAAGCGTATCACGGCCACATCAACAGTTCCATTGGCCGAGCTTGCTTGCCTTTCATCAAGATAGACCGAGTCCTCCTGAGCGATGGCGATGTCTCGGAAATAGGGGATTACTCCCAGAACTGGCTTGCCGGTGCGTTTCTCTAAGAGGTCCAGCCCCGGCTTCAGCAGCTTGATGTCACCGCGAAATTTATTGATGATGAACCCTTTAATGAGGTCACGCTCTCGTTTGGTCAGCAGTTCCAAAGTGCCGATGAGGGAAGCGAAGACACCGCCGCGGTCGATATCACCGACCAGGAGGACAGGAGTGTTAGCCATTTTGGCCACTCTCATGTTGACTATTTCCCTCTTTTTGAGGTTTATCTCTGCCGGACTGCCGGCCCCTTCGATGACCACGATTTCATAGGTAGAGCGCAGCCGGTTTAGAGAGTCTTCGATTACCTTTAGCAGCTTGGGGGTGTGTTTGTAGTATTGGCTAGCCTCCAGGCTTTTGGACACCTTGCCCAGGACGATTACCTGTGAACTGGCTTCGGCTTCGGGTTTAAGCAGGACAGGGTTCATGTAGACCGAAGGTTCGATGCCGGCTGCCTCAGCCTGTACTGCTTGAGCCCGTCCGATTTCGCCGCCTTCCTTAGTGACGAAGGAATTTAAAGCCATATTCTGCGCTTTGAATGGGGCGACCTTGAAGCCGTCTTGACGGAAAATGCGGCATAAGCCGGCTACAATGATGCTCTTGCCTACAGATGATGCAGTACCCTGTATCATCAAAGTTTTAGCTGGCATGGCTTAGAACTCCCACCTCTTTTATAGACTCGATTAGCTTCTGGCATTCGGGCAAGGTGCGTGGTGCCAGGCGTATGTATTGGGGCAGGCCGAAGGAGGTACAATCACGGACTAATATACCTTTCTTTAATAGGGCCTGTTTGAAGGCTGTGGCATTGCCGACTCTGACCAAGAAGAAATTGGTTTGCGAGGGTAGTGGCGATAGCCCAAGTCGTTCTAGTTCTTTTATCAGAAAATCTTTGGCTTCTCGGATTTTGCTACTGCACTCCTTCAGATAGCTGTCAGCGTTCAGGGCAAGGGTGCCAGCTTTCTGGGCTAGGGCGTTGACGTTCCAAGGTGGACGGACACGTTTCAGGACGGAAATAATTGGCTCGGCAGCTATGGCGTAGCCGAGACGCAATCCGGCTAGGGCATAGTCCTTGGTCATTGACCGCAGGATAACCACGTGGCCATGATTTACCAGGTCTTGAGACGACCACGCATTTTCAGTGAAGGCGATATAGGCTTCATCCAGTATGACAAGGC
>JAPLHH010000222.1 GCA_026389735.1 Chloroflexota bacterium
GCTGTGGATATCGGGGGCAGGGTCTACAGCACAATCGAGGCAGACTTTAACGAAGCTAACATAGGCGACCTCGATGCTGATTTAGTCCGCCATTTCCTGGTCTCCCTTACCTCCGAAGCCAAAATTAACCTCCACGCCAAGGTGCTCAACGGCATCAACGACCACCACAAAGCCGAAGCTCTGTTCAAAGCCCTGGGCCGCGCCTTGGACTCAGCCACCCGCATTGACGAGCGAATCCTGGGCCGCGTTCCCAGCACCAAAGAAGTTATTGAGGGGTAGGAGGTATACAAATCCAGTTTGAATCCTGCTCGGGGAGCGGTTTCGCTTTTTCCGAACCTGACAGATACAGAAAGGCCCGAACGCATGTCAACTAAGGGAGGGAAATAGGATATGAAAGTTGCTATCATCAATATTGGCGCAAACGGGAAAAGTCAGAGCAGCTTTGGGTTGATTAGCCCTTTATTCGAGGATGGAAGCTTCGTCTATGTTCCCGTCGAAGAAAGGGAAGGGGGTTACGACGCAGTTCCAAATTGCCCTAAGCTACCTACTTATGGGGAGCTATTCAGCAATAATCAAGAGGTGCTCCGTCTGATACCAAAATCATCGCTCAACCTTAGGGCACACGATGATCCGGAATTTGAGAGCTTCACCTATGGAGACTATCCTAACCGTATTGTGCCAGCCAAAGGCATTCCAAAGACAATCGGCAGGGCAGGAAACCTTAAACGCCTTGAGAAAGGCGACCTGCTCTTTTTTCTTGCCAGACTAAGTAAAGTTGGGCAAAGTACGGCGCCAACTGAGGCAGGTTTTTACCTTATCGGTTTTTTTGAAATCAGTGTAATTCAAAAAGATGTGAAGGCAAACCCCACTGAAAGTGAGCTACAAATCTTTGGCAAGAATGCCCATATTAGGAGGGGATTGGCTGATCATAGTCATTTTGACAATTTCTGGGTATTCAAAGGCTCAGATGAAAGCAGACTTTTTCTTCACCCTGTGCCATTTGATCGAGAGCTAGCATCGAAAACGCTCAGGAACAAAGAAGGTGGAGTGCTTACTTGGCCTCCTAAGTTCACCGATTTGCAGCGAATAGCACACTACACCAGGAGTTGCAGGTTAATTGAAGACAAGGTGCGGGTAAAAATGTTGTTAGAACGGATTATCGAATTGAATGAAATACCCCTCTTTAGAAGACTTCTTGGCTTGAATCCTTTAACCTAGAATAAAGTGTATCATCCTTGCTTTTCGGCTGCTGACAGCAAGAATAAATGATATCCTGATAAAAGTTCGGATTTTCCCCCAGCTCGAGGTGCAAGTGCTTCCTCCGCTGCTGTGCTATAATCAGAGCGAAGGGAAATAGGAATGGAATATAGCGTTATCATGAGAAAGGCACCTGATGGATTCTATATAGCCAGTTGTCCTGTGCTTCCAGAAGCGAAGGCTCAGGGTGAAACATACGAGGAGTGTCTGGCTAATATCAAGGAAGTGCTTGAGCTCTGTCTGGAATGCCGAAGGGAGCGGGGTGAGGAAATCCCTCAGGAAATTGACACAAAGAAGGTTATTGTGGCCATATGACAAGGCTACCTCCCCTTAAAGCCAAGGAGGTGATTAAGGGGCTTCAAACATTGGGGTTTGAAAGGATTCGCCAAAAGGGTAGTCACGCTATATTTCACCATGAAGATTGTCGCAGGTCTCCTGTCCCGATTCATCCGGCTAAAACCATTAGCCCCTACTTGCTTTCCGATATTCTCAAGCACCTTGAAATTGAAGAAGACGAGTTCTTGCGAGCTGCAGGTCGGAGATAATGAATTATATTTTTCTTACTGCGAATCCGAAGACAAACCAGACATCACAGGAAGTGAAGGATTTCCACCTGCTGCGAGATTGCTGCGTCGTCTTCGGCTCCTCGCAATAGCAAGGAGGCTAAGGGCGGACCTGACCGCTGCCCCAGATAATCCACTTGTAGCTGGTGATCTCTTTCAAAGCCATAGGACCACGGGCGTGAAATTTCTGCGTGCTTATGCCTATCTCGGCACCTAAGCCAAACTGCCCCCCATCGGTGAAACGAGTGCTGGCATTGGCATAAACACAGGCAGCATCCACTTCGTTAAGAAAGCGCATTGCTGCCGAATGGTCTTCGGTAACGATAGCTTCGGAGTGCCCCGAGCCATATTTCTCAATGTGCTCTAAAGCTTCGTCCAGCGAGTTAACCACCTTGATAGCCGCCTTCAACGACAGGTATTCCTTCCCCCAGTCCTCGTCCACTGCTGGGACTAGCTTCAGGGATGGAATGGGCTTAAGTATGGCCATGGCTCGCTTGTCGCAGTGCATTTCCACCCCGGCCTTGGCCCACTCTTTGGCAATAGCCGGCAGGTAAGCTGGGGCAATCTGATTATGAACCAGGATGCAATCAAGAGCGTTGCACACGGTGGGGCGCTGAACTTTGGCATTGTAGGCGATGGCTACCGCCTTATTCAGGTCGGCGCTCTTATCCACGTAGGTATGGCAGACACCGATGCCGCCGGTAACTACAGGCATAGTGGCATTTTCCGAGACAAGCTTTATCAAGCCAGCGCCACCACGGGGAATCATCAAGTCAATGATTCCCTTCATCTTGAGCATGTGGTTGACCAAAGTCCGCTCTGTGGACTCAATAAGTTGGATGGCTCCCTGGGGCACGCCAGCCTGGTCGCAAGCCTCCTGGGCTACTTTGGCTAATGCCGTGTTGGAATTTATGGCTTCCTTGCCACCGCGGAGGATGACGGCATTGCCCGATTTAAGACACAGGCTCGATATATCTATGGTGACATTGGGGCGGCTCTCATATATCGCCCCAATGACTCCAAAAGGGACTCGCTTCTTACTTATCTGTAAACCATTAGGCAAGGTTCGCATCTCGAACACCTCGCCCACCGGGTCGGGCAGCGCCGCCACGATTTTTGTGTCCTGGGCTATGTCATCCAGGCGAGATGGCGACAACATAAGCCTGTCGAGCATAGC
>JAPLHH010000265.1 GCA_026389735.1 Chloroflexota bacterium
TGTTACCTTCAAATGTCCCTACATTCATCTCTTCCCATGTCTCAATTATGGCGTGCTCTATGGTCGCCTCAGTGAAATACACATTTGGGTCTACCTTGCTCACTAGGCAGGCCAGTACTATATGACCTGCCTCATGAACTGCAGCAAACCTAGCTGAATTTACGCTGAACATTATTCCTCCTTATCCGGCAGTTCTGGCACATCTTCACCTGTTAGCATGAAATAGGCAAACGCTGCTTGGTTGAAAGACAATTCTTCCATGTAATGCTTCTTCCCTGGCTTACCACCTAGCAGTCTAAGCTCATCTCTAAAGGTATAGGTCATCTGAGGCTGTGTTCCTATCTTAGCACAAAACTCGTTATACTTTTTCTGTACTAGGGGCAATCTAATATGGGACCCTCGGTCTACCTCGATGAACTTATCGATGAAGCTGGTAATAGATTGAGCTACCTCTGTGAGTGCTTGAGTACTCTTATTGGCTGACATTTTAAAGTCACCGTACCTCAGATAGTACTTCGCGAATGGTATGAGCAAATTTAAGAACCCACTTATTTCTTGGTCAGTGAATCCTAATCTATTGAAGTTGGGGTCGATGAGATGGAAGTGCTTATCATTTTCGTGACCTTTGTACGCATTCGGCTTAACAAACTGGCACTCCATTTGAATCCATTCTAGTCTAGTATCGTTGGCCGCTCCAACCGCTTGTGCCGATGGATTGTTGGTATCCTCACAGAATACTGCCTGGACAGACTCTTCTGAGAACCTGTCGATACCTTTCGATTCTATTGTGATTTGGGTACCACCTGTTAGGTCCTTAATTATTCTGGCGGTATCCTTCTTACCATCAGTCTCGGCATTCCAGACAATATCGCAGCCAATGAACACTTTACTACCAAATCTACTATGCAGCTCTTCAACTCTTGTTTGGCACATTCTAGCACCGAATATCTTAGATGCCAGTACTCTCCAAGACCCTTTTGCCTGGTTGCCAACACCGCTTAGTATCATATGGGTTTTAATATTATCCGCACCGGTGAGTCTAGCTCCCAAGATAGACAGAAAAGCCACTTGTTGCTTGCGAGTAAATGACTTTCTAAATCCTCTTAGTAGTATCTTTGCTCGTGCTTTTGGGTCAAACTTTACAGGCATTACATGGACTACAATCATATTTTCCGGTATCTCAGACTCTGGAATAACCTTACTGGTACATAAATCAACCACGCAGTTGCTAAAGAACGCATAGTTCCATGGTACCTTATCTATTACAACTAAACTATTAGCTGCAATAAACTGGAGTAACGTAGGAAGATCGCGTGCTTGCCAGGATTCCACAAGGGAATACTTATTAAGCATGGTAATAGCCAGCGTAGCTATTTCATTGGGAGTTAATATATTTAGCCCGTGCCCTACCTTAGTCCAAAATAATCCTTTGTAGGAAACAATACTATGTTCCTTAACCAAAAGTTTGGCTAACTTGTAAAAGGACATTATTCCTTCATCATTGAGTAGTGGCTCCTGCATTCGCATTTTAATAGCAGTTTGCTGCATCTCATCCAAACTTAATTTAGCCATTTAAACCAACCCTCTCCTCATTGCTTCCTTTGTTAGTCGAATCCATGTCAGCCCCCTTAGGCATCCTTTCTTTACCTCAGCACAGTCTAATATACCACAATCAACAGCTAATGCTTCTCTAGACCCTCCACCAACCATGTGTCTGAAACAATACCACGAGTCTTTAGCCGGGTTTACCACT
>JAPLHH010000035.1 GCA_026389735.1 Chloroflexota bacterium
AATGGAACTCATCATCCTGCGTGCCCGTCCTTTCCAGGATGCCAACAATGGTAAACGGTATTTTATCCGGCCCGAATGGCAAAACATCGCCAACCTTTAGTTTCTCCTCCTCAGCCAGATTTTTTCCGATAACCATTACATTATCTTCGGTGTCAGAGAAAAATCTCCCCTCTACCTTCCACCATGTCTTGAGGCGGCTCACGTCATTCATAATGACGCCGTACACGATGTGCGGCTCCCCGTCTTTATAGAATTGGTGAAGCAGCATGGGGCTGGCAATTTCTATGCCGTCGATTTTCTTCGTCTCTTCTACATCCGAATTCGACAGATATTTCGGGATGACACCGCCGTGGATGATGAGTGACGCAGCTTCATAGGGACATCCTTTCGGCACTGCCAGAATATGAATGCCCAGGCTGTCAAGCTCACCGCTCAGTTGCTTTTCGTAGCCCGCATTGAAAGAAAGAAGGCTGAATAAGACAGCAACAGCAATGGCTACTCCGAAAATGGTCAAGCTTGTCCTACCACGACGACGTAATAAGTTCTTTATCGCTAAAGTAACAAAATTCACAGCAATAGCCTCCTTGTCCTAAAACTCAACCTTATTACCGATAATATAGGCATCACCTTTCTCGACAACCACTTCGCCATACACCTTTGCCACGGCTCCTCTTTTCTGCGGTATCACCAGGTTGCTGGGAGCCAGGTCAACGTATATCGTGCCGGTGCCGTCGTTCAAGGTGAACCAGCAGCCGGCGCCGCACTCAGATACAATCTTCCCTTCCACTACTACTGCCTGCCCCTCGTAACTTTCGGGTTCCCCCAAGACCTCGTCTATCTTTACTATCTTCGGACCTTTCTCTTCAGGTACCTGGGGAGTCCCCGTTTCAGATGTCGCCGGGTTTTCCACAACAGGAGTGTTACCTGTTACACTGGTGTTTCCCGGTTGGGTATCGGGCAGAGTGATTGCCTGAGCGCAACCCACAACAGCCAAAACAAGTCCGACGAGTAGAAAAGACATTAAGATTTTTCTGTTCAACTTATATCCTCCTGTTCATTTATTTTTGCGGAATTCTGACTTCGTTAGTTTAAATATCATGTATTACCATGATTGAAGAGTGTCCACTTTTTCAGTCTTGACCATCTTGAGTTTATCCTCCACCTAACATTATGAAACGCGGGGCTTCATAAAGCTCTACCTCCCGGTAGCCTTTCTTAGCCTTAAACGATACGAGCTCAACCAGCTTATTCCAGCTGGTAATTTGGACGCCACCAATCATTCTCATCATTTGCGGATTGCTCCAGTCCCAGGTTTTGGCTTCGTCAAGGTCACAACCTCTGGTGGCTCCACTTTCCATATCTATAACCTTCAGCTTAATTTTAGACTTAATTCCTGGCAGAAGGCCAACACCAGCCCACGGCTCTATTTGCTTCCATATAGTCAGGAGGTCAACCGGATGCTGGGCAACACTAGATTTAGCGCGTTCCTCTGACTCACCGATGTAGCCCCGATATTTCTCACAGAAACACAGGTAATAATGTCTGCCTCGGTAAAGCGGACACTCGTCACACAATTTATGGTTAAATGGGCAGAGCATATTTATCTTTGCCATTCCAATCCTCCTATTAGTGATGGACAGCAGCCTTAGTAGTGGTCGCCCGGTTTAAGCAGCCCCTTCAGCCCTATATTCAGCAAATCAGTGCAATTGAGGGTGAATATAACTCGGTTCATTTCCACAGCGTTAACAAGCTTGGCAACAAGCATTCTGGTTTCCTCAATCGTCTCCCTAGCTGCTACAGCCATACTATGGCTACCACGACCCGGATTACCTCCCTTCGTTCTTAGGAACTCATCCATGGTCCGGTAAATGCTTCCCGGCTTGGGCCACGATGTTGCTGCATTGTCCAAATAAATCATATCACCTCACACACCGATGTATTTGGCATAAAGCCCTCTTGCCAGTGGTTCATCATTAGTATCCTTCACGATAGCCCGCCCGTCGGGAAAGACAACCATCTCATGAGTATCGACTCGAAAATGAAGCATGAACTCGTTATAGCTGACTTCCCCTAGTGGCTTAAGACACGCGGCGAGCCCCTCGAAGGAAACGTCTGCTATCTCGGGGTTTAAGACCTGCACCGCGTTTTGCCCGCAAAGTGAAGTTGTTCTTGTCCCAAACCTCGCCTCCAGAAACTCGTATTCGCCTCGACAGGCTGGGCAATCGGCGCGACGGCTAACCTTAAGGCGAGAAAATTCGCCTTTCCAAACATCAATCATTATGAGGTCTCGACTAATCTCTTTGCTTCCGACCAGTATCTTCATTGCCTCAGCGGTTTGCAGAGAGGCGATAATAAAAGGGGCGGGACTAATTACCCCAGCCGTGTCACAGGTCAGTGCTATGCCTCTGCCGGTAGAGCCATAGAGACACCGAAAACATGGAGCTTCACCAGGAATGATATTCATCGTCATTCCCGATGCAGCTATGGCTCCGCCATATACCCACGGAATACCATGCTTTAAGGAAACATCGTTTATAAGGAGTCGGGTTTCAAAATTATCCAGTCCGTCCAGAATCAAATCGGCACCGGCGATGAGCCTCTCAATATTGGCGTAGTTCACATCGGCGACTACACCCTCAATTTCAACCGAGGAGTTGACCCTCTTTAAGTGACGCTCAGCGGCTATCGCCTTGGGCAATTGAGCTTTTATATCCTCTTCATCAAACAGGACTTGCCGCTGCAGGTTGTGGTACTCAATAAAATCTCTATCAACAATCTTAACTTTACCTACACCGGCACGCACCAGAGAAGTGGCAATAACAGCTCCCAGTGCTCCACAGCCAATGATTGCCACATTGCTGCTGCCTAGTTTCTTCTGTCCTTCTTCACCTATCCCTAAGAAAAGGGTTTGCCTTGAATATCTGTCAATCATAGAAACCACTCCCTTGTTGTTTCCTACAAATTCCGTAATGTCATGGAACTCAAGATTTGTTCAGATCCATTTTTTAACCCACCGGTCATGTTCTCCCCTTGCTCCCTTGATCCCTTCACCTGTCACCATCGGCTTATGTGGGAAGCTTTCATTGAAGCTTCGCCCTTGCAATCTTTTGCAAAGCTTGAAGTGTAAAGTCGACCTCCTCATCAGTATTGAAATACCCCGGGCGTAAACGCACGGTACCCAGGGGATAAGTACCCACGGTCTTATGAGCTGCCGGGGAACAATGAAGCCCTGTTCTCACTTTGATATCAAACGCCTGGTCAAGAATAATCCCTACTTCTGCTGGCTCGTATCCCTCGATATTAAAGGAGATAACAGGTGCCTGTTTCGACCTATCTTTAGCGCTATAAAGAGTCAACCCCGGTATGTTCGATAACCCTTCGAACAGCCTGCCCGTCAAGTATTGCTCATGAGCACAAATCCTCTCCAAACCTTCACTGAAGATATATTCTAGCCCGGCGCCAAGCCCGCAGATGCCAACGCCATTTAGAGTCCCACTTTCGTAGCGATATGGCAGACCAGTTGGTTGCTCTTCTTGCTCAGAATATACGCCTGTGCCACCCTCACGCAGCGAATCGAGGTCAACCCGCTCACCAACATAAAGCCCGCCAGTACCCGTAGGGCCAAATAACCCCTTATGCCCAGCAAAAGCCAGCAAATCGATGTTACTCGTCTGGACATCGATAGGATACTGGCCAGCAGTTTGGGCTGCATCCACCATGAAGACGAGGTTATGCTTCCTAGTAACCATTCCATACTCTTCGATGGGCTGAATAACACCAGTTACATTAGAAGCATGGATAATTACCACCAGTTTGGTATTTGCAGTTACCGCCTCCTCAATGTCCTTAGCGGACACAGCTCCAGTATTTAACGAAGGTGGTATTCTGGTAACCTTAACCCCTTGGTTCTCAAGTTTTCTGAGAGGGCGAACCACGGAATTGTGCTCCATGCAACTGGTAATAACGTGGTCCCCTGGCTTAAGCACCCCTTTAAGCCCCAAGTTTAAGGCATCCGTGCAATTGAGCGTAAATATAACCCGCTCCTTCTCTGGGACGTTTATAAGGCGTGCCATAAGTTTCCTCGTTTCTTCCACCTTTTCAGCAGCCGCTAAAGACATGCTATGACTACCACGGCCTGGATTGCCCGCGTTCTTCCTCAAAAATTCATCCATGGTTCGATAAACACTCTCTGGCTTAGGCCAAGAGGTGGCCACATTATCCAGATAGATCATACTGCTTACTTTTAGCCTCCAATGTATTTGTTATAAAGTCCTAAAGCTAACGACTCATCGTCGGTATTCTTAACGATCGCTCTACCCTCGGGGAAAATAACCATCTCGCGGGAATCAACCGAAAATCGCAGCATAAACTCGTTGTAGAAAACCTGTCCTATTGGTTTCAGGCGAGTTGCCAAATCTTCTAAGGAGATCCTTTCCATTTTAGGGTTTATAACTTGGACAGCATTCTGGCCACAAAGCGAGGCGACTTTCATCCCAAACTTGCCTTCCAAGAACTCATATTTGCCCTGGCAGGCAGGGCAGCCATTGCGAGACTTGATTTTTAAGCGATGAAATGTGCCTTTCCAAACATCAATGACTATATGATCCCGACTAATCTCTTTGGCACCAGCCGGTATCTTCATCGCCTCCACAGACTCAAGGGAACCAACAACGAATGTAGCAGGACTGATCACTCCGACAGTCTCCGTAGTATAGATTGTTCCATGACTGAACGGGCTGGCAAAGACACATTGAAAGCACGGAGTTTCGCCCGGTATTATGTTAATAGTCATTCCCCGCGAGGCAACAGCTTCCCCATAAATCCATGGGATTCTATGTTTCAAAGATACATCATTTATAAGAAGACGGGTTTCAATGTTGTCTACCCCATCCAGAATTAAGTTCGCACCGCTGACGAAATTTTCAATATTGGTATAGTTTACATTGGCGACTAGCCCTTCAATTTCAACTGATGAATTCACCTTCATCAGATGTCGCTTTGCCGCCACAGCTTTTGGTAATTGGTTCTTTATATCATCCTCATCAAAAAGGATGTGCTGCTGTAAATTGTGGTACTCTATAAAATCTCTATCTATAATCCTCATTTTGCCCACACCGGCACGCACCAGAGAAGTGGCAACAACTGTACCCACAGCCCCACAGCCAATAACTACCACACAACTATTGCCTAATCTCTTCAGTCCTTCTTTATCCATATCATCGAAAAGCGTTTGCCTAGCATACCTGTCAATCATAGAAGCTACTCTCCTCGATACTTGCCTTGCTCAAACTACCATCCTGCAACTTATATGTAGTACATCTTCTCCACAGACTGCTCTTTCCCCTTTTGACGCTCAACCAAGTCCTGCAATGTTATAGACTCCAAAACCCCATCCATCGCCTTTTTCAGTTCACTCCAAATATCGCGGGTGACACAAAGCTCAGAACGAGGGCAGGCCTTAGGGTCATTAACACAGTCGACGGGAGCAATCGAGCCTTCAAGGAGACCAATCACCTCGCTAAGCCTTATCTCCTGAGGTGACCTGGACAGGCAGACTCCGCCGCGAGGGCCACGGGTGCTTCTTATCATCCCTGCTGCGACGAGAGGGGCAATCAAATGCTCCAAGTACAGAAGCGAAATCTGTTGCCGTCGGGCAATATCTTTTAGTGGAACAGGCTCTTTCCCCCCGTGAAGGGCCAAATCCAAAAGCATCCTGGTCCCATACCGACCTCTGGCAGATAGTTTCATAACCTTATCTCGCTATGTTGACTATTATGGTCAACATAGTATAGAATAGGCAACAAAGATTGTCAAGTTTTCGCACTTCACCTAATCAACAAATTCCAACTTGCCCCGCGACTGCTTACCCCTGCTGTTGAATAGTCTAAACTTGGACGCATTTGAGGCGTAACTCCCCAGAACCGAATTTGCATCTGCCGCTTTGTTTGCATTATCATACTAGCGTAGTGGGATTGAGATGGATGCTGCCGCTCTCCTAGAAAAAGCTAAAGAATACCTGCCTCCGGCTAAAGTAGCTTTGGTTGAGGCAGCGTATGAATTCGCCTTAAATGCTCATAAAGGGCAGGTACGGAAGTCCGGCGACCCATATCTAGACCACCCGTTACAGACCGCCATGATGCTAGCTGACCTCCAGCTTGTGGCCCGGAAGTAAGCAAGCTCGTTGACGGCACCACAAAACTGGGTAGATTATCCTTGCGTCGGGGCGAAGCCAGCAAACGAGAATCTCAAGCTCAAAACCTGCGAAAGATGCTGATCGCTACGGCTGAGGACTTGAGGGTAGTTCTTATAAAACTGGCCGACAGGCTGCACAATATGCACACCTTAGGAGCCCTGTCACCAGAGAAACGACGCAGCATTGCCCAAGAGACACTGGAAATATATGCGCCCCTTGCCCACCGCCTGGGTATCTGGCAAATAAAGTGGCAACTGGAGGATTTAGCTTTCCGCTACCTGGAGCCGCGCCAATATCATAAAGTGGCTCGCTTGATAGCCACTCGCCGAACACAACGAGAGGCTTTTATAACGGAGATTACCCAGATACTAAAGCAAGAACTGGACAAAGCTGAGATAAAGGCAGAAATCATAGGCAGGCCAAAGCACATCTACAGCATTTACAATAAACTGAACCGATATGCGGCTCAAGGCAGGGATTTCAGCGACATTCATGATCTGTTCGCTGTCCGGGTACTGATAGACACAATCCCGAATTGCTATAAAGCGCTAGGCACCATCCACAACCTGTGGCATCCTCTTCCCGAGGAGTTTAACGACTTCATCGCCAATCCTAAAGACAACGGATATCAGTCACTGCACACCACGGTGCTATGTCAGGGCACAACTCCGCTGGAAATACAAATTCGCACCTATGCCATGCACCGAAGCGCCGATCTGGGAGTAGTCGCCCACTGGTGCTATAAGGAAGGTGCCAGCCAGGATACACGCTTTGAAGATAAGATAGCCTGGTTACGCCAGTTAATTGAGTGGCAGGGCGAGCTTGGCAGCGAGGAATTCCTCGAATCGCTAAAAACTGAGGTCTTCATCGACCAGGTCTTTGTTTATACACCCAAAGGCGGAATAAAAGCTCTGCCCAAGGGTGCCACACCCCTCGATTTCGCCTATCGTATCCATACCGAGTTAGGACACCGCTGTATAGGCGCCAAGGTGAATGGCAGGCTCGTGCCCTTAAACTACGAACTTAAGAATAGCGAAATCATAGAAATTAGGACCGCTAAGGCCGGCAAAGGCCCCAGCCTTGACTGGCTCAACCCTGACTTAGGATTTGTCAAGACTTCACATGCCCGAGAAAAAATTCGACAATGGTTTAAGAAACAGGAACGACCGCAGAACATAGAACGCGGCAGACAAATTCTGGACAGAGAACTCAAACGGCTAGACATAGCCATAACCAACATTGAAGAAACAGCACGATTGTTCAATTGTGAAAGCTCTGATGATTTTCTGGCAGCTATTGGCTACGGTGGCATTACTCCACATCAGTTGGCGCTCAAGCTGGCCGTCGAACCAGAAGAAACCCTTGCTGTAACCAAAACCGTACGCACCGAAAAGACGACCACGACAGGAATTCAGGTTCTAGGCGTGGGTGACTTACTTACTCAATTAGCCCGTTGCTGCAATCCCTTGCCTGGCGACCACATTATAGGTTATATTACTCGGAGCCACGGGATTACCGTACATCGCAAAGACTGCATAAATGTTATCAATGTCGAAGACAAGAAACGACTCATCGAGGTGAACTGGGGAGAGATACAGGATGTTTACCCTGTCGATGTCCAGATCGACGCCTGGGATAGAGTAGGCTTGCTTCGGGATATCGCTACTGTTGTCGCCGAGGCCAAAGTAAATATATCGAGTATAAGCACAACATATCATAATGAGATTACTGCCGTATTCGCTACTCTTGAAATCGCAAATATGGCTCAGTTAACTCAAGTATTGTCCAGAATCCAAGGTGCACGTGGTGTTATAAGTGCCACAAGAATCAGCCAAGCCAAAGCCAGTCTTAGTTCTTGAGAAAGGAGGCAGGATTGCCCAAAAGTAAATCAGCAGAAAAAGCAGCACGAGCAGCAGAAAGAAAACGACTACGAAATAAGTCGGTTAGAAGTGCTACCAAGACCCGTGTGACCCGGGCAGAGAAGCTTATTTCAGGCAACGAGCTTGAACCAGCACAAGAAGCAGTTGCAGCTGCCATAAGTGCCCTCGACAGAGCTGCCAAAAAAGGGGTCATCCATCCTAATACGTCCGCAAGGCGTAAGTCACGCTTGATGAAGAAGTTTAATCAAGCCAAGCTTCCCAGCACTGCTGAACAGAAGACAACCGGTGCTGACACAGCCTGAAAAGTAATTTGATTAGTTGCGCCAACATTTGTCATGACTAGTAAAGCGCTGTCACCAAAACAGAAACGCATCCTCAACTTTACTCGAAAGTTTCTTGACTCCAGAGGCTACCCGCCCTCAGTCAGGGACATTGTCAGCGGCTGCGAGATAAGCTCCACCTCGGTAGTCGCCTACAACCTAGCGAGGCTGGAGGCAGCCGGGTATATTCGCCGTCATGCAGATATATCACGTGGCATCGAAATTTTGACCAATCGACGAAGCTATCGCCATAATGTCACCGTACCGATAATAGGCGAAATAGCCGCCGGTGAGCCAATTCCTGTTCCTCACTCAGAAACCTGGGACACAGTTGCCTCTGAAGAACTAGAGGTTATTGAGGATTTGACGCGGGGTAAACAGAGAGTCTATGCTCTTAGGGTAAAAGGGACTTCAATGATTGACGCCCTGATAAAGGACGGCGATATCGTCTTGATGGAATACGTGAGCAACGCTGAAAATGGCGATATGGTTGCCGCTTGGCTCAAAGCTGAAAAGGAAGTTACCCTCAAAAGATTGTTCAGAGAGGCTAACCGTATTCGCCTCGAACCGGCAAATAACCAAATGCAACCGATTTATACCACTCCTGATAATGTGGAAATTCAAGGCAAGGTTATTACCGTGATTCGTCAGCTAGCCTGATGGAAATCTTCAGTTTGACTTTCAGCACAAAATTAGTGTAAAAGTAAGATAGATGCTAATTTCTCAGTTTCAGGCTGTTGGACGTGACCTCTGTGCCCGAGGTCTGGTATCCTCTCACAGTGGTAATCTCAGCATTAGACTGGGAGAACGCCTATGCATCACTCATCGGAGCAGTATGCTGGGTTGCCTTGAAGAACATGACCTCGTAGAAACCAGAATCAATAAAAATGACCGGTTCACACCCTTAGCCTCAACAGAACTGGCAGTCCATCGTGCCGTTTATAAACGCACGCCGGCCTCGGCTATAGTACATGCCCACCCTGCTCATGCGGTTGCCCTGTCTTTTTCCGAGCAAGAAATCATTCCTTGCGATGTCGAAGGAAGTCTATTACTGCCAAGAGTGCCGGTTCTAGGTTGGGGAACGACTGTAAAGCCCGGGGGGTTTGCTGAAGAAATAGGCGAGGCACTCGCAACATACAAAATCGTCCTGGTACGTGGTCATGGAAGTTTTGCTGCCGGTCAACTGCTTGAAGAGGCCTACCACTACACTACAACTTTGGAAGAAAGCTGCCGTCTCCTCTACCTGCTAAAAGCACTGCGAATAGAGCTCCGTTAGCTCTCCCAACCTGTACAAAGATATAAATCTGGGGATAAAACCAGCAGATAGCCAAAGATTGCAGTCAGATTGTCGGTACGATTTGGCAACCCTCGAGGTTAACTCTGTCTGGTCTTTACCAGTTTAGAATATGCCTGGGTGCACCAATGGAGATATTTAGGATTTTTACCCTTTATCACCTCAAAATAGAGGCGCTGTAATTCTTTGGTCACCTTCCCTATCTCACCGTTGCCTATCCGGCGATGGTCAATTTCCAGGATAGGACTTACGTGAGCGGCAGTACCAGTAAAAAATGCCTCATCAGCAACATAGAGCTCGCTGCGGTCAACCGACCTTTCTACAATCTCTATGCCCATCTCATTCCGAGCCAATTGCATAACAGTATCTCGAGTAATGCCCATAAGGATATTATCGGAGCTTTGCGGCGTTACCAGCTTGCCACCCAGGACAAGGAAGATATTCTCACCGCTGCCCTCAGAGACATGGCCATCATGGTTCAATAGAATTGCCTCATCAAAACCTAGCTCATTGGCCTCGGTCTTAGCCAGAGCGCTGTTCACATAGATGCCGGTAATCTTACCTCTCGCTGGAATCATAGTATCATCAACACGCCTCCACGAAGAGGTACAGCAGCGAACCCCCTTCTCAGCATCAAGATAAGCAGGCAAAGTGGCAACTATTATAAAAAAATCATCGTCTAAATTGTGCAGGCGAACTCCGATAGCTTCAGAACTCTTGTAAGCCAAGGGGCGGATATAGACGTCTTCACGGTAGCCGCTCTTTTCCACCAGCTTCACGGTTAATTGGCACATTTCGTCAGCCGAATAAGGGATGTTTATCTTCAGAATACGACAGCCTTTGTGCATGCGCTCATAATGGTCTTTAACACGGAACAGAAACAATTGCTCTTGCTCATCATTCCAGTTGCCGCGAATGCCCTCAAAACAAGCGGTACCATAATGCAGAGCATGGGTTAGAATACCAATTTTGGCTTCGGCAAGGGGCACAAACTGCTTGTGAAAATAAGCATATGGAGGCATCTCTACACTCCTTTTTCTCCAAATTTCAATATGGAAAAGTTGGGTTTAATTATAACCTTGACCCCTGATAAAAACAAGCTTAATACTACTCACTTCCCTGTCATTGCGAAGCGCGCAGCGCTGAAGCAATCTAAGAGCGAGACGCTGGGATTGCTTCGCTTCGCTCGCAATGACAAGTAGGATTGATAAAAATAAGCTTAACGGGAAAGCGATGGGGTCTCCAATATGTAATCACCTTCACGGCTAGCAAAAATTTCCTTAAGTAATAAGGTGCGTCCAGTTTGAATGGCGGTAAAGCCATATTTTTTGCGGATACGGTCGATAGCCTTATCTAGATGCCACAGTCGTTGCGGCCTGGAATCAAGCAAATAAAGTTGCTTGCCATAACTGACCAAGTTTGATACTCCAACGCCAATAAGTCGCACCAGTTTCCGCTTTCTAGCCAGAGCTTGATCAAGCAACTTAACTGCTCCAGCAAAGATGACTTCATCCGCGTCTGTAACTTCTTTCGAACTAATACGACGGGTAATGGTTTCAAAATCGGCATATCTCAATTTTAAGGTTATAGTTCTGGCATGCTTGCTCTCTTGACGCAGCTCAGCGCCGACTCGCTCACAGAGATAACGCAGGATAGCTTGAAGAAAGGCTCGATCCAAGGTATCTTCAGCAAAAGTGGTTTCTCGGCTAATAGATTTAGCCTCACCAGGTGGTTCTACCTCCCGGTTATCTATGCCATTGGCATAATGATGAATCATCACTCCAGCAGCACCAAAACGATTATTGACTGCTTCAGGTGGCAAGGTTGCCAATTGGCCGACAGTACTTATGCCCATCGCCTTCAATGCCTGTTCTGTTTTTTTACCAACGCCAGGTAAGCTGGCTACAGGCAATGGTGCTAAGAAGTCCTTTTCTTGTCCCACAGCCACTTCAACCAGGCCATCTGGCTTACCCAAGTCAGAAGCAATCTTAGCCACCACTTTACAACTGGCCACACCCACCGAAGCAATCAGCTTAAGCTCCTTCTTGACACGCTCCTTTATGCGCAATGCTAGCTGACGTGGGGTACCATGAGCTTCACAGCCGGTAACATCAAGATAAGCCTCATCCAGTCCTGCTGGCTCCAAGCAAGGCGAAAAATCAGCCAGAATCTCCATAAATCTTTCCGATGCAGCGCGATAGGCAGGAAAGCTACCCTGAAGAAAAATTGCCTTAGGGCAGAGACGATAAGCCTGGGACAGAGGCATGCCAGCCCGAATGCCAAAGGCACGGGCTTCGTATGAAGCTGAGGCCACCACGCCACGGCGGTCAGGCCGCCCGCCAACTACTACAGGCTTGCCACACAAAGCTGGAGCAAGAGCCTGCTCTACAGAAACAAAGAAAGCATCCAGGTCAATATGCAAAATATGACGAATCACGTTCAACAACGATTATAGACTAGAGGTGGAAAGCTGACAAGGAGAACCTCGATGTAAAAAAGTAGTGCGAGGCTAAAGCCTCGCACTAAAACGTTAAACTGAACCTAAGAGCTTCGGCTTTCACACAAACTTGGGGGAGGGTAGTTTCCTGGGGTCAATCCCTAGTTCCTTAAGCCCTTTATTCCGCAATGTTTCCAAGAGGGACTTCAGTTTCTGGCGCTCGGCTTCAGAAAGGGAAGCCATTATCTTCTGAACGGACTTCCTTTTCAGCGCCTGTTTATAAGCTTGCTGCCCTTTCGCGGTCATGGTGACCCTTACCAAATTCTTTCTGTCCAAGTCCTTGGTTCTCTTCACGAGCCCGGCCTTTGCCATCCTGTCTATAATGCCAGAAACCGAGTGAGGACGTCGGAATATCATCCGTGATATCTGGGCCGGTGTCACCTTATCACCGATAGCCTTAATAACAAACAGAACCTCAGCCTGTGTGGCTGGAAGGCTATATTGCCGCAGTTCCTCTTCCCTGGCGTTGAATATTATGTCGCTCACCTGATGCAGCAAGACCCACAAGTTGTAGTCCCGGTCCATTTCTGAAGCTTCTGGCATGATTTTCTCCCTCCTGAAACTAAAAACTCCCTAATTAGCCGATATTGTTAAACATCGCACTCGGCAAATTAGTTCTCCAAGGATAAAAAATTCACCTGGTAAATTAATTCTATCACAATGACCTTCAAAAAACAAAAACAGCCTTTGAGATTGTCTATTTTGTCATTGCGAGGGGCATAAGCGCCGAAGCAATCCCAGAGATTGCCACGCTTCGCTCGCAATGACGGAGATGAGTTGCTAAACAAAAACAGCCTTTAGATAGCATTCTCAGTGCCAGCTTTATTTGTCGGCTGACCTCTTGAGACCAAGGCTTTTAGTCGGCGCTCAAAGACCCCCCGTTCTAGAAGAACCTGCCTCTGACACTTAAGGCACTTTATCCGAATATCAACCCCCAGCCTCACCACCTGCCATTCATCACCCCCACAAGGGTGCTTTTTCCGTAAGCGAACCACATCGCCGAGCTCTATTTCCATACCTATTAGCGGATAATCTGGCTAACTAATTTATTAATATTATCACGCAGCTCTTGAGCACTGTGCCGGGCAGCTTGAGCAAAGTCTTTTCCTTGAGAAGCATAAAGGATTTGCCGTGAGACAGCGATAATCGCTTTTTCTCCTTGGACATCAATCCCATATTTGACCGCCGAAGCCAGGTCACCACCCTGCACCCCTATGCCCGGGATAAGAAGCGGCATCTCTGGACACAGCTGTCGAATAGCTTTCAACTCATCAGGATAAGTAGCCCCGACCACCAAACCAATATTTCCACAAACATTCCACTCTTTGGCTTTCCGAGCTACTGTCTCATATAGCGGCATGCCTTGAATGTTAACCAGGTTCTGAAAATCCACCGCCCCGGGGTTAGACGTCCGGCACAGGATAAAAACACCCTTATCCTTATATTCGATGAACGGTTCAACTGAGTCAAAACCGAGGTAAGGGCTGACCGTCGCTGCATCAAAGCCAAATGTTACAAAAAGGGCTTTTGCATAAGCTTTAGCCGTGTTGCCGATATCACCTCGCTTACCATCGCCAATTATCGAGATGTGGTCAGGTATATATTCAATTGTCTTCTGCAAAACTTTGAGCCCGTCAATACCTAAAGCTTCGTAGAAAGCCAGATTGGGCTTATAGGCACATACCAGGTCGGCAGTGGCATCGACGATAGCCTTATTAAACTCCAGAAGACTTACTTTGGGCATCAGCCCAGGGTCAGGGTCAAGCCCAACACAAAGCAGGCTGTTATTTCGACGTCTAGCCGCCAGAAGCTTATCGGTAAATTTCATGTTTTATTTAAGCCGAATTATAACTTAAAGAAGGCAAGGTATCCAAGCTTCTATCAAACCATTGTAGGGGGAACCTTTAAGTTGACTCGATAGGGGTTAAAACCCAGACACTACATGTCGGCATTTGGCTGGTGATATAATGAAACTCCAAATGGACTATCGGCAGGCTGAAGACTATATTTTAAGTTTCACTGACTACGAGAAAATCCCGGGCATTGCTTACACATCGGCTAATTATGACCTGAGGCGAATGGAAAAGCTGCTGCAACCGCTGGGCAACCCACACCTTGGAATGAAAACAGTGCACATAGCCGGCACCAAGGGAAAGGGGAGCGCCGCAGCCATGATTTCCCAAGCTCTCATCACCGCCGGCTACAATACAGGATTATTCACCTCACCCCACCTCCATAGTTTGAGAGAGCGTATCAGGATTAACGGCACTATGATTTCCGAGGCTGATTTTGCTGCTTTGGTAACAAAACTCAAACCAATTGTTGAAAAGGTAAACAAGGAAGCTAACTATGGTGAGCTGACCACATTCGAGATATTGACAGCCGTCGTCTTTGCCTACTTTAAGAACAGCCAGGCGGATTTCCAGGTGCTCGAAGTTGGATTGGGAGGCAGGCTTGATGCCACCAATGTAGCCAAAGCTGATGTCTGCGTCATTACCTCGCTCAGCCTCGACCACACCGAGATTCTGGGTGACACCGTTGCCAAGATAGCTGCCGAAAAGGCGGGCATAATTAAGCCCGGATGCATTGTAGTCAGTTCTCCACAAGTTGACGAGGCGGCTAAAGTAATTAGGCAAGTCTGCCAACAACAAGGCGCAAGACTAATTCAAGTCGGCAAAGACATCACCTGGCAGAAGACAGGCGGTGACTTACATCTACAAGCCTTGACAGTTCAAGGCAAAACCGGAAATTATGACCTGTCCATTCCTCTGCTCGGAGACTATCAACTGGAGAACGCAGCTACAGCTTTAGCCGCTTTAGAAGCCTTAGTTTGCCTAGGAGCAAAGATCTCAGCCAAAAACATGGCCCAGGGATTCAGCCAAGTAAGCTGGCCGGGTAGGCTTCAGATTTTGAGCCGTGAGCCGATGGTGGTCGTTGATGGGGCGCACAATGCCTACTCAATGAGAAAGTTAGTAGAAACTATAAAGAAGCTCTTCCACTGTAATAGGTGCTTTGTTATCTTTGGCACCTCGTGCGATAAAGATATTCCCGGGATGGCACGAGAACTTAAATCCCTTGCCGACAACATTATCGTTACCAGTTCTTCCCATCCCAGGGCAGCCTCTACCTCGATATTGGCCGAGGGGTTTGCCAAGCTGAGCATCAAAGTGGAAGTAATTGAGAATGTTCCCAAGGCTTTATCTCAGGCTCTGGCTGTAGCTCAAAAGACAGACCTTATCCTGATTACAGGTTCCCTCTTTGTTGTAGCTGAGGCAATAGATTACGTCACCAAGGTAGGGACAGCAGATGTCAGCCGGTGAGGTCGGCAGTAGGAGGAGCAACTGCCTCCTTAGGTAATACTCCTGCGAAAAGCCGCTGTAATGCCATTGTATGGCTGCAAGTCTCCCATTGAGAGAAGAAATGACAGGTGCAGTGCCATTTATTACATTTATAAGTTACAGTATAGCTGTTATGCTCACCGCGAAAATCTGCGGAGAATTCTGAAAGGGTAACACGGTCGGGTTCTTGTGCATAGCGCTTGGCTTTCTCAACCTTTCCAATGAGACTGGACTGCATCTTAATACCTCCGCAATAAGTATATAACTGGACTTCGAAAAAGTCTATTACGCTGAAAATGTCTAGTAAGGACCTGAATGTCATTCTGAGCGAAGCGAAGAATCTAGACCCTCTGCTTCACAGAGTTCGGCCTGAGCTAGATTCTTCGGTCGCCTTGCTCCCTCAGAATGACAGTTTACCATTCGTAAACAATCTCTTAAGTTGAACTTCACCATCTCACCAAGATTGAATTGCTTCGCTTGCCTTTGGCTGCAATCACAGGCTACAATACATGGACTCTAGAAGGCAACAAGATGCAGGACGAGATTGCTAATTCCCTGAAGGGGCGCAAAGCCGATTATATCGAGATTCGGCTTGAGGAAAGCAAGGCAACGCGTATTATTTACCGCGGCGATAGGTTGGAGGAGATAGGCAAAACATCCAGCCTAGGGGGGAATGTGCGGGCTCTCGTAAAAGGCGGCTGGGGCTTCGTCAGCTTCAATAATGTCAACAAGCTACGAGACAAGGTAGAGTTAGCCATAAACCAAGCAAAGCTTGTCGGCAAGGAAACTAGCAAGTTCAGTCAATCAGAGCCAGTAATCAACGTGGTAACTGCCGAAATAGAGAAGAATCCGATGACTGTTCCGCTGGCCTTGAAAAAGAAACTATTTGATGAGTATAACGACATCATCATGAGCACACCTAAGATTCAAACATCGAATATCGGCTATAATGACAGCCAGAGGAAGATAACCTTTGCCAACTCTGAAGGCACTTATATAGAGCAAACGAAAATAGACATCAGCCTGCGTCTAGCAGCTATAGCGTCAGAAGATGGTCAAGTCCAGCAGATTGGTCTGAGTTTAGGTAGCCAGGGCGACTTTTCAGCTATAGAGGGATTGCAAGAGCAGGTAAAGCAAATGGCACAGCGGGCGGTAAGGCTTCTTTCAGCACCTCAGTCCAAGGGAGGCGAGTATACTGTAGTCCTGGATCCCGTTCTGGCTGGCGTATTCGCCCACGAAGCCTTCGGACATTTGTCCGAGGCAGACCATGTCTACGAAAACAAGCGACTGCAAGACATCATGGTCCTTGGCCGAAAATTTGGCGACAAGCACCTAAATATTGTTGATGGCGCTGCTGTTCCCGGACTGCGGGGCAGCTATAAATACGACGATGAAGGCATCCCGGCAACAAAGACATATCTCATCAGAGAAGGTGTCCTCGAAGGTAGGCTCCACTCCCGAGAAACGGCTGCCAAGATGGGAGAAAAAACCACGGGCAATGCCCGGGCAATTAACTATCTTTTCCCGCCAATAGTCAGAATGACCAATACCTATATTGAACCCGGAACACTATCTTTTGAAGATATTATCAGCGACATCAAAGAAGGTATCTACGCCAAGGACTGGTACGGAGGTACAACCGGCCTGGAGATGTTTACTTTCTCCGCCGCCGAAGCTTATATGATTCGCAACGGCAAGATAGCAGAATTACTTCGCCCGGTAATGCTCAGCGGCAACGTCTTCGTCACTCTGGGCAACATAGATGCCATCGGCAATGACCTGCAGATGAATCAGGGTGGTGGCTGCGGTAAACGCGAACAGTCGCCTTTACCTGTTTCCAATGGCAGCCCGCATATAAGAATCCGCCGTTGTCTAATCGGAGGCAGCTAAGTGGAAGGGATTCTATCACAAGCAAAGAAACTAGCTGAACAGGCTGAGGTGTTTCAAATCTCCTCTAAAGTGACTCCTATTCATTTCGAAGCTAATCGGCTAAAGCAAATCCAGGACAAGGAAAGCACCAGGACTGCTCTAAGACTCATCAAAGGCGGAAAGGTCGGCTTCGCTCAGGCTAGTGGCTTTATCGAGTCAAGGAAGCTGGTTGAAATGGCAGTGGAGACATGCCAATTCGGCATGCCAGTCAAATTCAACTTTCCCAACCCAAAAGTTTACCCCAAGATAGATACGTTTGATTCGCAGATAGACGACACAACCATCGAAAATATGGTCGAACTCGGGGAACAGCTTATCTCTACAATAAAGCAAAATACACCAGATATTCTATGCGAATCATCGATAACCAAAGGAATTGCTTCAGTCCATATCATTAACTCCGAAGGTGGCGAGGCCAGCTACAACAAGAGCTTCTTCAGTCTAAGCTTTGAAGGTGTCCTTATTAAGGACGAGGATATGCTCTTCGTTGGTGATAGCCATAGTTCATGCCACCCAATTCTTGATTTCAGACCGATAGCTGAAGAGGTAATCAAGCAGCTAGAGCTAGCCAAGAGGAATGTCAGTATATCAAGCAAGCCAATGCCAGTGATTTTTACGCCACATGGCGTGGCTAGCTCCCTGATCGCCCCCTTAGTGTCAGCTTTCAATGGTAAATTGGTTTTTGACGGAGCCTCACCACTGAAGGACAAACTGGGAGAGCAAGTTTTTGACAAAAATTTCTCCTTGTGGGATGATGCTACCTTACCATACCAGGTAGCCAGTTATCCTTGCGACGATGAGGGTGTGCCAAGCCAGCAAACACCGCTTGTTGACCAAGGGGTGGTGTCACATTTCATCTACGACTTGCAGACAGCAGCCCTGGCTAATGCACAAAGCACCGGAAATGGCAGCCGCCACGGTGGTTTGCCGACACCTTTGCCAAGCTCCCTGGTTATAGGTAAAGGTGATGCTTCCTTCTGGGACATGGTAAGAGATATAAAGGAGGGTTTGGTAGTAGAGTTACTAATAGGTGCTGAGCAGGGAAACATATTAAACGGGGACTTTAGCGGCAATGTTTTGCTGGGCTATAAGATAGAAAACGGGGAAATAACAGGCAGAGTAAAAAATACCATGGTCGCCGGCAATGTGTATCAGGTTTTAAAACAGCTTGAATCAATAGGGAATGACACAAGGTGGGTCGAAGGTTTTCTATTGACCCCCTGCCTCTACTGCTCTAGCTTGTCAGTAGCCTCAAAGGCAGAGTAAAAATCAGAACTTTACTGGATAAGCATTATGAGAGGTGCAGTTAAGCTCTATAAAGAACCACGTCTTAAGGCATGTGACCTGATTGCGGCTTGGCCCGGGATTGGGAACGTGGCACTTATAGTTGCCAAGTATATTAAGGACAAGCTGAATGCTGAGGAGATTGGAGAAATCGAGCCCTTCGATTTCTTCGACCCTATCGGAATTATGGTCAAAGACAACATAATAGAAGCGCCTCAATTCCCGGAAAGTAAATTCTATCATTGGCACAATCCCACCTCCGGCAGAGATCTAATCCTGTTTATCAGCGATGAGCAACCCAGCTTCAAAGGCTACGAGTTGGCTAGCTGTGTTCTAGACGTTAGTCAAAAACTCAAAGTCAAAAGGGTATATACCTGTGCTGCAGCCATTGCCCGAATTCACCACACTGAAAAACCAAAGGTATGGGGGGCTGCCACAAACCAAAAACTCCTCGAGGTATTAAGAAAATATGACGTCATCCTTCGCGGCGATATTCAAATTGCTGGACTTAATGGCTTGTTTCTGGGGGTAGCCAAAGAGATGGGTTTTGAAGGTATCTGCCTGTTGGGCGAGGTACCTATGTACACCACTCGAATACCCAATCCAAAAGCCTCTCTGGTAGTACTTGACATACTGACCAAGATGCTAGACATTAACATCAATCTATCCGAACTTACCAAACTGGCCAAGGAATCAGACGAGGAAATGAAGAAACTAGCCGCTGAAGCTATGGGTGAGTTCATTGACCGTTACACCAAACCTGTGTGGCCACCAGAAGAGGAGGAAGAAGAGGAACTGGAAGACGAGGACGGAGACGAAGAGGAAAATGAATAGATGGCAGCGGAATTATCCCCCCGAATGCAGCATATCGCGGAAATATCTGATTCAAGCAAGCCTGTAGCTAGCTCTAAGCTGGTCTATTTGTCCGACCTCGGTAGCGAAGAGCTCAAATTCCTGGAAGAAATCTGGGCAAATGCAGATGCAGAACGACGGCATCAGGTCATCTCTCAGCTTGTTCACCTCAGCGAGGTTGACTTTAGGCTCGATTTCAGTGGCGTCTTCGTTTTCTGCCTCAGCGACCCGGACGAAACCATTAGAACCCAAGCCATCGCTGGTTTAGACGGAGAAGAAAACTACCTTCTCATCACCCCGCTACTGCGGGCTTTGAAAGAAGGCAATTCCGCTAAAGTGCGGGCAGCAGCAGCCATAGCCCTAGGCAAATTTGCCCTTCTAGTCGAACTAGGCAAGCTTCCCACTCACTACAAAGACAAGACATACACTGCTTTGTTAGAGGTCTTGGAAAACAAGGTGGAAACTGCCGGAGTGAAGCGTCGAGCTTTAGAGGCTGTTTCTCCGTTCAGTTCGCCACGAGTTAAAGAACTTATAGAGCAAGCCTATCATACCGATGATGTTAAGCTCAAAGCTAGCGCAATATATGCCATGGGGCGCAATTGCGATTCCGCATGGCTGACTACTTTAATGACTGAGTTAAACAGTAATGAAGCTGAGATACGTTACGAGGCTGCTAATGCCTGCGGCGAACTTGGTGCTGAAGAGACTGTGCTTCATCTCCTAAAGTTGATTAAAGACGAAGACTGCCAGGTTCAAGAGGCAGCTATAAAGGCATTAGGTCAAATAGGTGGCGAGCAAGCTAAACAAGCCTTGAACAAGCTGGCGAAAAATCCTCAACCCAGAATCCGTCAGGCAGCCAAATCAGCCTTGGAGGAGATACACTTTTGCGAAGACCTTCTATTTTTTCAGCCTCAACCAGGCCACCACTATTAATTGGCAGCAAAGTTAAACTACGTCCAAAGCGTTTACAGGACGCTGCCAATGACTATAGCTGGCGGCGAGATGCTGAGCTATGCCGTCTCGATGCTGCTACTCCCATATTATGTTCTTTTGAAGAATTCTTAAAAAACTACGTTGAGGAATTATACCGCCCAAATCGAAGCTACCGCTTCGCCATTGAAACTCTGGACGGCAGACACATTGGCAATTTTAGTTACTTTAATATAGATGAAACCAAAAAGGAGGCCGAGATAGGCATCATGATTGGCGACCGGGCTTACTGGAACCGTGGTTATGGGGCTGATGCCATACTCACCTCACTTAATCACATCTTTTCGCAAACTAACCTGAGAAGGATCCATCTCAAGACCTTAAATTGGAACATCCAGGCGCAGAAGTGCTTTCAAAAATGCAGTTTCGTCCCCTGCGGACAGCTCAATCACGGAGACTACTCCTTCATTCTCATGGAGACCCACCACCCAGCTAAACTGAAAGGGAAATAGAACTGAAACCCCAGTCTATCACAACCTTAATGGACAACAATGGGTTTCTTGTCAGTAATGATTCTTTTTGTAATGGCTAACTGATGGCGGGTGTGCTTGGGCAGGATGAATAAAGACTGGTGAGTCAGACCATCGTATGATTTTGGCTTCCTCAGCAGTCGAGCCGCAATACTACGGTCTACACCCTCAGATAATAGTTCAGTGGGATTGATACTTTGTGACGCTGTAGCGAACCCCCACAGGTCAACGAAGGAAGGAACATAAGCTTGATACGGACAGACTATAGCAAAAACACTTTTCAAAGTGTTGATGATTGCGGCGAAATTTTGTAAGTTAGTCCAGCCAGAAGCTCCAGACTGGACAGACATGATACCACCTGGATTCAGCCTTTCTTTAACTAGCTGATAAAACTCCTGAGTATATAATAAACAAGCTGGTCCCTCTTCCAGGGGCTCAACCAGGTCGATTATGACAACATCGAATCTATCATTAGTCTCCTGTAAGTACCCTCGGGCATCTGCGAAACAAAGCTCCAAACGAGAATCATCAAAAGAGCCCTGATGAAATAAAGAAAGATAACGGCGGCAGATGTCTATAACCTGCCTGTCAATATCCACCATGACTACTCTTTTTACCGTCTTATGAGCCAGCGCCTCGCGCAGAGTAGCCCCCTCGCCACCACCAGCAATAAAGACCGTCTCAGGACACGCGTGACTGAGCATCGCCGGATGAACCAGGGCTTCGTGATAGATGAATTCATCCCGCTCGCTGGACTGAATCTTACCATCCAGCATAAGACAAACACCGAAGCTCCTAGTATCAACAATCTCTACAGACTGGAATTCGGTTCGCCCTGAATATATTACCTTCTTAATCCTATGGAGCTGGGCAAGGTCAGGACTGACCTCGTCATATAGCCATTCACGTTTGTCAGGATTCTCTGGGTCGTTCATTTCAGCTCACAGCCAACTCGATTATCTTGCAAGATGCCCCTTTTCAACTCAATAAAAGATGGATTCTTAGACCCCAGCTTTTCCGCAAGTGGTTTGACAGCTAGCTCAGGCTTAACAGAATCCCCGCAAGTAAATATGTCTACAGCGGCATAACCATATTCCGGCCAAGTATGAATGCACATATGAGATTCAGAGATAACTAACACGCCGCTTATGCCGTGAGGGCTAAATTCATAGAAACATTCATTAACTACGGTAGCTCCAATTTGCTCAGCGGCATCATGAAGACAACGTTTAATAAAATCTAAGTCATTAAGCACCTCCACGTTGCAATCTTTCAGTTCTAGTAGTAAGTGTCTTCCGAGAGCATTCAAATCACCGTCCCTCCTTTAGACTTTTAATTAACGAGGTTCTCACCTCCAATCTGCTGGAGAATCAACTACAGCAAGCTGTAATTGTATATTTTGCAAAAATGATTTTCAAGACCCCCTAGACCTATTGACAAAAGCGTTTTGACCTTGTAAAATCATTTGGTAAAGGGTGGTCGAACCTTTTAGAAGCAAAACTTAAAATGGAGGTAACAATTTGAAAATCATCGGTATTTTATTTGCTCTGGTATTGACAGTAGCCCTGGTGATGCCAGCCGCCGCGTTTGCCGAGGATACTTACGCTGGTCTGGCCAACGGTGCCTGGGATAAGACGAAATGGCAGGACAACGAGAACTCCTGGCATCTATACCTGCAGCATTGGGGCAGGACCCCGATTCAAGCCATGACACGTCTGGCAGGTCTGTGTGGCCCCGATACTTTGTGTGCTCAGCTAGGTACAAACTGCCCCGACCCGGCGAAGTCAAAGATTTACGGAGACCCCAACGCCTGCTTTGGCGGTTGCCCTAGCTGCCGAGAAGACTTGCCCGCGAACGATCCCGGCGCCTTTGCAATCTGCTCAGATCCGGCAAAATGCAATGCATCCCTGTCCACAGAAGCATGTCCGGCAACAGGTCAAGTGGACGAGGGGTTTGTATGCCCCGCGACCCCAGTACAAGAGGGTGAACAGGCGACTTGCGGTTTCTGCTGGGGAGTTAGCCTTGCCTTCGCCGGCAAGAGCTGGGCTGGTGCTGACATCGGTACTCATCCAAGAATAAACAACAATCACCTCAACCACTTCGGAACCAGAGATTGTTATGGTGGCAACAAAGGTGGCGATTGGGGAATTACCGGCTCCCCACACACCGAAGCCTGCGCCCTAACCTGGGCTCTGCAGGACAACTGTTTCGCTGGCGAGAAATGCGCACCCCAGTAAAGAACTGTAGATAGAAAACATCTTCCAGAGAAAGTTAAAGATTTGGACTGTGAAACCCTGGCCGAGGGTGGTATTAATCCTCGGTCGGGGTTTCTATTCCCTATATGTGCTGTGTTATGGCACAGCTTTATTAAATATTACGCAGCTAACGCCCCCGATTCGAATCTGCGGGGCTTTTCTGTCTACCAACCTCAGCCTAGACCTCACCGTCGTTTATTTCCATAGACAAGAGGAATATTTTGCCTGAAGAGACTGGACTCACCACAGTTTACCTAGCAAACGGACAACCAGAGGCAGAAATCGTGAAAGGACGCCTCGAGAATGAGGGTATACCAGCTATGCTTCGCTATGAAAGCGCCGGGGTTGTTTACGGTCTCACTATCGATGGGCTAGGTCAGGTAGAGGTACGGGTACCATTTTCTTTGGCTCAACACGCCAGAGAGATTTTAGCCACTGAGGAAAACGAGGGGTATTAAGCTTTCAGGCCAAGCTCTGAATAAAGAGCTTTGAAGTCAAAATAGCAATCTAAGACATCACCAAACATCTCTAGCTTTCGAGAGCTGCGGAAGCTAGCTTTGGCTAGAGCCTCCTCAATGCCGGCTATGACTACGGTAGTATCCTGCTTTACCAATATTATAGGCACATGCTTCTCCTCAGCCTGAGAAACAACAGCCGGCAAAGGCTTCACATTATTAGTAATAATGAGGCACTTGGTTGAAGTTTCCAAAGCAGCTAGCTGCATATCAGGACGTTCGCCACGAATCACTGCCGCCTTGTTTGTCTTACGAGCAAAATACTCCACCCCAGAGTCAAGAGTCATGGCCCCTAGCATTATATTCTCTACTATTTCATCGGCACTATCTGGAGAACTCAAGATTTCTCCACCGAGAATCTCAGCCAGTTCGCCAACGCTTACGCCAAGCAAGCTCCGAACCTCGGGAAGTACGCCCAAGACCTTTATCCCAGCCCCATGAAATGAGGCAATCAACTCCTGTTGCATTATTTCCATCTTGGACTCAGGCATAAAACTAATAACAATTCCTAGCAGCCGCTGCCCCAGTTTTTTGCCTATCTGTACAATTTCCGAAAGGTTTAAAACCGACGAGTAACGGAGCACAATAATCACCCTGGCCTCCAAGGTCTCGGCAATCGTGTAGCAGGCCAGAGTAGACACTTTATCTAAGCCCAAATTACCAAGCCCCTCCATAATGACAATGTCTTTGCCCCGTGATATCTTACGATATGCCTGCTTAAGCCTTTGCGTAAAGTCCGCTACCTCATCTGTCAAGCTAAGCCATAGTTCACGCTGGGACAAGCGAATAGGACAAAGCAACTCGCTAGATTCTGTCAACCCAAAAGCTTCCTTAATAAAAGCAGCATCTTTATAACCATCGGCGTTGCTGGCCTCAAAAAGCTGGACTGGCATAATAAAGCCTACCTTTATCCCACGGTCAAGCAACTCCCTCCCAATGCCAGCACACAAGGCTGTTTTCCCGGCAGCTTCCATAGATGTTATATATAAAGCAACCATGCTCTCTCCTACCTATCCAATTGTATGACTGTCACTCTCAAGAAAGTTTTTATCAACATCTATATCTAATGCAGCTGCAACCCTTTAGGGTCACCTGTCACCAACTACATGTAGCCTCGACCCTTTAGGGTCGAGTTCAGCGAGGCTAAAGCCTCGCTACTACATTAGTATTAGTAAACAATCTCTAACCTACATTCCCCATTCTCTTAGTAAGGGAAGGGGGTGAGGAGGATGGGTTGCCAAACACTGTCTAATTATATTATCTTGCGTCGCTCTTTACAATCAAGCCAAAGCAGCCTATAATATGTGTCGAACTTCAATGCCAACTGAGGGTTTCCAAACTCTCAGTTTTTTTACTAGCTTTCGAGACGGGAGATATCACATGGGCCAAAAGAAAATCCTTATCACTCAAGAGGGCTTAGCTAAACTCCAGTCTGAACTGGAGTATCTACTTTCAGTGCGAAGGCAGGAGGTAGCCAGCAAGATTAAGCGCGCCCGGGAGATGGGAGGCACTGAGAACAACGCCGAATATGAAGATGCCAAGAATGACCAAGCTTTCGTTGAAGGCAGAATCCTTATGCTGGAAAGCATTGTCAAGAATGCCTCAGTCATAGAGTCGCCAGCTTTACCAGGCGTAGTTGAGATGGGCGACAAGGTGCTCATCCAAAACCAGGACGGCAAGATAGAGCAATTTACTATTGTAGGCAGTGCTGAAGCTAATCCTGTCGAGGGTAAGATTTCCAATGAGTCACCGGTAGGAAAAGCTCTGCTGGGTAAAAAAATCGGCGACGGAATTGAGGTGCCAACTCCAGCCGGGCTGCTTAAGCTAATGATAATGGACGTAAGTTGACTATTCGCCCCTGAAGAATTTCGCTAAGTACTATGGCAAGATTAAAGCACATTGCCCAACAGCGTTTGGAAAAGTTAGAAAAAATTCGGGGCCTAGGAATAAATCCGTATCCCCATTCCTATAACCGCAGCCACACTATCCAAGAAGCAGTGACCCTTTATGAGCAAATAGAATCAAGCCCGCAGACAATCCCAAATCCAGAATTGAGCCTCGCCGGCCGAATCACAGCCATTCGCTTCATGGGGAAGATTGCCTTCTTCGATATTCGCGATGGTTCAGGCAAAATTCAACTTCATTTTAGCCATGACCTCCTCGGTAAAGAAAAATATGAGTTTCTTCACGAAATCGATATCGGCGATATCATCGGTGCCAAAGGCAAGCTTTTCCGAACCAAAACCGGCGAAATCACCCTGGGGGCAAATGACTTCACTCTATTATCTAAATCTCTTCAACCATTGCCTGAGAAATGGCACGGGCTGGTTGATGTTGAGAAGCGTTACCGGCAACGTTACCTCGACTTAATCTCCAACGAAGAGATTAAGTCTGTTTTCAGGCTGCGTAGCCAGATTATCTCAGCTTTACGACTTTTTCTGAATGAGCACGGATTTATTGAAGTGGAAACACCTGTATTACAGCCGG
Source organism: Chloroflexota bacterium (assembly GCA_026389735.1). Next base: position 26,305 of record JAPLHH010000035.1, read on the forward strand.
TGGCAGGCGGTGCTCTAGCTCGACGCTTCAAAACTCACCACCAAGCCCTGAATCAAGACCTATACCTTCGCATCGCTCTGGAGCTTTACCTAAAACGGCTAATAATAGGCGGCTTCGACAAGGTTTACGAGATCGGTCGTGTATTCCGCAACGAAGGTATATCCACCAGACATAATCCTGAATTTACCATGGTAGAAATCTATGAAGCCTATGCTGATTACAATGATATAATGAAGCTGGTTGAAGATATGGTATGCTATATTGCCAGGGAAGTCGTAGGCAAGACTGAAATTAAGTTCGGTGAAGAACTTGTCAACCTCGAACGTCCGTGGCGAAGAATCTACCTGCGTGAGGCAATCAAAGAGCGTTGTGGCATTGATTTTGAGGACTACCCTGAGACTGACTCGTTGCGGTTGAGGATGGAACAACTGGGACTGGAAGTTGACCCTAAAAAGGACAGGGGCAAGCTGGTGGATGAGCTTATCTCCACCTTTGTTGAACCTAGCCTGATGCAGCCCACCTTTCTTGTAGATTATCCAGTAGAGATGTCACCTCTAGCCAAAAGAAAGCGAGATAATGACCGCCTTGTGGAGCGCTTCGAGGCTTTTATCGGCGGCATGGAAATCGCTAATGCCTTTACTGAACTCAATGACCCACTGGAACAAAGAGAGCGCTTTCACCTGCAAAGAGAGATGCAGTCTGATGAGTTAGTGCGAGCTAAATCAGGTGATGAGGAGCCGGAAGCTGAGGCTATCGACGATGATTTTCTCCTAGCCCTGGAGTATGGTATGCCGCCTACCGGCGGACTCGGAGTAGGTATTGACCGTTTGGTAATGCTCTTCGCTGATAAGCAATCCATCCGTGAGATAATCCTTTTCCCCCAATTAAGGACAAAATAGCAAGAAAAGAGATGTTTAGTAGTTACTTTGTCATTGCGAGCGAAGCGAAGCAATCTTGCCTAATTCCCACACCACCGAGATTGCCACGGCACTCCGTGCCTCGCAATGGCAATAAATACTCGCACGGAAGCCACTGCCATGTTGGATATCAAACTGATCCGCGATAATCCTGACTTAATCCGCCAAGCTCTGGAAAAACGTGGCCAAAGCGCTCCGCTTGACAAAATCATGAGCCTCGACGAGCGCCGTCGTCAGCTTCTCCACGAGATGGAGACGCTCCGAGCCCAGCGCAATGAAGTCAGCAAACAACTAGGCAAAATGACAGATAAGCCACCTCAGCTTATTGCCGACATGCGCCAGCTCGGTGAAAAAATCACCTCTCTGGAGGCGGAAATATGTCAGGTTGAATCTGAGTTGGAAGACCTTCTCCTGCGGTTACCTAACATCCCGGCGGCTGATGTGCCTGTTGGCAAAGACACAGAGGATAATATAATAGTGCGCTCCTGGGGTGAGCCGGCAGACCTTTCCTTCACACCTCTACCTCATTGGGAACTCGGAGAGAAGCTAGGTATTATAGATTTCCAGCGGGGCGTCAAGCTTTCCGGCACCCGCTTCTATGTCCTTAAGGGACTGGGAGCTCGCCTCCAGCGGGCGCTCATCGCTTTTATGCTTGACCTTCATACAAAAGAGCATGGCTACACGGAAATCTACCCACCATTCATGGTGAAACGCGAATGCATGGTTGGCTCAGGTAATCTGCCCAAATTCGCCGATAATCTATACCATGATGAAGAGGATGATCTCTGGTTTGTGCCCACCGCTGAAGTGCCCTTGACCAATTTGCATCGTGATGAAATCCTGCCGCCAGGCACTTTGCCTCTTTATTATGTCGCTTATACCGCATGCTTTCGTCGAGAGAAGATGGCAGCCGGCAAAGACACCAGGGGCATCAAAAGGGGTCACCAATTTGACAAGGTTGAGCTCTACAAGTTCACCGAGTCAGAAACCTCTGACCAGGAACTGGACAAGCTAGTGAGAGACGCTGAGGATGTATGTCGCCGGCTAGGCATCCCTTATCGCGTGGTACAGCTATGCACTGGAGACCTGGGCTTTGCCGCGGTTAAGTCATTCGATATCGAAATGTGGGCTCCCGGCTGCGGCGAATGGCTGGAGGTCAGCTCATGCAGCAATTGCGATGACTTCCAAGCCAGGCGGGCAAACATTCGCTACCGTCCAGAATCCGGTGCCAAACCCAGCTTCGTCCACACCCTTAACGGTTCAGGGCTGGCTTTGCCGCGTGTGGTCATTGCAATACTAGAGAACTATCAACAAGCCGATGGCAGCATAAAGGTGCCTGAAGTACTAAAACCATATATGGGTACAGAGGTAATTAACAAGAGCTGAAACTGATGCAACACGATTCCAAGCCCCGCTACGCTTGCCCCCGATGCGCAACTAACATGCACGACCAGTTTGGAAGCTGCCCGAAGTGTGGCTTTATCGGTGCCATGGAACACAAAGATATGTATCTCCGAGGGACAAATGCTGCAGGCAAACCAGTAACTGTTGACCCACCGACAGTACAGCAAGATACTACAAAGCAAACGAAAACTTCAGGTACAATGTCGCAATACACGTGCCCCCGCTGCGGTGCCAGAGCCAGTAAAGCCTACGGACGCTGTCCAAACCACCGCAGTTGCGGCTACGCTGGCCCTATGCAGACCAGCACCATCAGCAAACCGAAGCCAAAATGACAGTTGCCGACCACTTCTCACTCTTATACCGATTAACAGACAACTCGCTAAACCAGAAGATTTCTTTTTGGCTTCCCGATATGTATAATTTAGGAAAAGCCTGTTGTCTGAATCACCAGAAAATACGAAGTAACATATTCGAGATAAACGCACAATGAGGATGGCGTGCAAAGAATAATATTATGTCCTAAGTGCCACGTGCAGGTAAAGAAGGACAACTTAGGCGAGCTTCTGTGTCCAAATTGTGGCGCGAGATTATGCCCTAAAGCTCATGTCTTTGATGGCAAAATCTGCCCGTACTGCGGTTGGGAAGACCCTAATTACCACCTGTGGCAGAAAGCTCAGAAAGCGCGGGCACAAAGCTCTGTACACAGGAAACCGAAAGCCCCCTTTGATAGCAAGCCACAATACATATGCCCCCGTTGTTACACACAGGTTAACACACCACGGGGAGTTTGTCCCAATCAACGAGGTTGCGGATACAGCGGGCCTATGCAACGAAGGGATGTCCATGAGCCAGCAGTAAGCGCCACTCCAGCACCAATGAGCAAGCCAACGGCCACCACCTCCCGGTCGTATGAATCAGTACCCTTGGCACCAAGTAAAACAAGCATCGCACCACCACGAAGTCCAATTCTTTCTGAAATAGCAAAGGCTGAGCGGAGAGAGTGGAAATTTCCCTCAGTAAAGCGTTTTTTAAGACCAGTCCTGGCTAGTCTGCTAGCTGGCATTATACTTAGTGGCCTCGTCATGGGAGGTATCTACGTCACACGACTTGTTAGCCAAATTGCTGAACCTGGCACTCGACCCCCCCCTTCACCTCTCACTCCATCCAAAACCTATACCCTGAGCACAAATGTGATTCCTGAAGCGGGTGGTGAGATTAAGATAGTATCTCCCTCATCCAGCAGCGGGACATTTGAGCCCGGCAGCCAAATCACACTGATGGCTATTCCTGACGACTGCTACACCTTCGACGGCGGCCACTGGGAAATTGATGGCACTCTATACTGGAAAGAAACTTTTACCATTACCATGGACTCAGATAAAACCGTTGCCGCACATTTCAGGCTCAAAGACACGACGCCACCAGCCATCTCAGAAGTCAAGACTACCAGTTATTCGGATATAAGCGCCACTATAACCTGGGAAACTGACGATGAAGTCACCAGTCAGGTGGAATATGGAGAAACCGAAGCCTACGGTAAAACCGCACAATCCAAAAGTGAGCCAGATACCAGCGATGGCTTCAAATACAGTGCCCGACTGACCGGGCTCGAACCCAATACCACCTATTACTTCAAAGTGAAAGTAGAAGACAAATGCGGAAACCCAAAAACCTCAAGTACAAAAAAACTGACGACTCTCAGCAAAATCCCGGACGGCTATGAAGTCGGCAAGCGCCCTCCTCCTTTCACCCTGCCATCCTACCAAGACAACAACCCAGAATCGCCTAACAAAGGCCAAAAGGTCAGTCTGAGCGATTTTAAGGGCAAGAAGATATTGCTTAACTTCTGGAATACTTTTTGCGGAGCCTGCATAGGTGAATTCCCCCTCATCCGGGGAATCTATAATGGCGACGATTGCAAGCAGAATAAAGGAGACTTGGCTGTAATCACTATATGTATTGACAGCAGGATTGACGAAGCGGCAGACCGCATTAAGATACTTGAAGACAAATATAGCGACGAAGCAGGGCCTTTCACATTCCCCATCTTGCTCGACACAGAAGAAAATTCAGCCAAGGCTAGCTATCATATCTGGACAATACCCAAAACTGTTTTCATCGACTCAGATGGAATCATCAGGGAAATCAAAATCGGTCGCTTCAACAGCAAAGAGGAAATAGAAGCCATACTCAAATCTCTCGACTAGCCTGCTGCCCTTCAACCTTCTACATTGCTCAACTATATCTCTAGTCCGGCCAAACGAGCTAAAACACCACGATAAACCCCCTT
>JAPLHH010000323.1 GCA_026389735.1 Chloroflexota bacterium
TTGGATTAGAGCGGAGCCCTGCGGAGGCTCAGGTCGTGGGTTCGAGCCCCGCCAAGCGCGCCACCCGGGCGGTTAGCTCAGTTGGTTAGAGCACCTGCTTTACACGCAGGGGGTCAGAGGTTCGAGTCCTCTACCGCCCACTTTAGCTTCAATCCTCAAGGTTTTCCAACAAACTTCCTCAAAAAAGGGCACCTGCCTTCCCGAAAATGCACGCAATGTAGCACAAAGTTGTAGCCCTTCACCCCGTCAAGGTCTAGACTATCAGTGTAAGGGGTTTGAGGTGATGATCCTTCAAGATGCACTGATAGCCTACAAAACCTACGCCAGGGCGGAGGGCAAGAGCCCAAAGACGGTCGCCTGGGTTGTCTCCAGCGTGGGCTATTTTGCCGATTTCCTGGGTACTGACAAGCAAGACATAGCCAGCATTACCGGTCATGACCTGCGTCGCTTCATTATCGCCCTCCAGGGTAAACAGAAATTCAGTAATCATCCCTACAATAAACCTCAGAAAGGAAAACTGTCGCCTCAATCTGTTGACACGTATTGCCGCGGCATTAAAGCCTTCTTCAGCTTCCTGCACCGCGAAGGCTTTACACAGACTAACCCTATGGAAAAGGTGAAGCTGCCTAAACTGCCCGAGTTGCTGATTCCTACCTTGACTCAGAAAGAGGTCGAGAGGTTATTAGCTCAGCCGAACAAGCAGAGCAGCCAGGGATTTAGAGACTTCGCCATACTGCTGACCTTTGTCGACACCACGGTTAGACTCAGCGAGCTTGCCGAGCTTAAGGCCAGCGATATTGACTACGAGCAGAGCTACTTTAAAGTTATGGGCAAGGGCAGAAAGGAGCGCTATGTGCCCTTCGGTAGGCGGGTGGCCAGAGTGCTGATGAAATATCAGCTAAAATACAGACCGGAGCCTATAGGCACGGATAATTTCTGGCTCAAGAGGGACGGGACACCACTATTCGCCAAAAGGATTGAGAAACTGGTTAGTTACTATGGAAGGAAAGCTGGGTTACGAGTCTATCCCCATAAAATAAGGCATACATCGTCCGTGCTGTATCTTCGCAATGGTGGCGACGTATTCTCGCTGCAAAAGAAACTGGGGCATCGTAGCTTGACAATGACAAGGCGTTACTCAAACCTGGCTGATAGTGATGTCCGAGATAAACATCTGAAATATGGGGTAGCTGACAGGCTGAATATCTAGTCCTACTTACGGTCTAAGTTTCGTAGAATGTCGCCTAAAACTTTGTACGGTGGCGGGGCCTCCTCAATGAACTGCACCACTCGTCTTGTTACTTCGCGGATCGGCAGTCTCTCCTCAAGAGCGGTAGCTAGGTCCGTGACCTTTTTAATGGTATCAAGAGCAGCAGGCGACAGCTTTCTGGCCGGTTCATCTGGCTTGGCACTGATTTCCACGACCCAGTCCCGTTTACCCTCCTTATAGGCTTTCACACCCCACTCTTTCCAACGGGCAGGATAATACTCTGGGCCCTTCCTGAAGTAGCGGCGAGCGTTTTCTACGCTCATGTGCGCCAACTCATCGGCAAATTGCTCGGCCGTGTATTTCCCTTCCTTTTTCAGCTTTTCCTTATGCAACTCATCCATTTCTTTCCTCCCTACAACTTCATCCGAAACGTTGAGCAAAGCTGTAGTAAATATCACTTCACCGTTGTTTACTATTATTATACGGAAAACGTACGGAAGGAGTAAAGCGGTGGCGAGGATAAAATTTTACAAGAATAGACCGGCCAGAGTTAGCCGAGAGATTACTGAGTCAGGCTTTGAACCTGGAACGCAGGCTACAATTATAAAGAACCATCGTACCTTCACGGTGGTGAAGCCGGGTAACACTCTTGAGCAGGTGGAGAGACTGATTGCCGCTGCCACCAATCCCAGGGATGCCTTGCTTGTCCACATTCCCTCGAGAACCGGTATCCGAGTTT
>JAPLHH010000114.1 GCA_026389735.1 Chloroflexota bacterium
CTGGCACCTGCTTCGGCCTCCCTGAGTATGCCGATGATCTGTTCTTCTCTGTGTCTCCGGCGTGCCATAACGAGTCCTCCTCCTTTTTTTATTACCGGAAGACTCTAATTATACTCGGCCTAGTTTACGGGGGTAAGGTCAGTGTGGGCATACGGAAAACAGAATATAAAAAATAAATGGTGGTTTGACCTGGAAACTATAGATGATATTGTTCAGATTCCCCGGAGTATGAGAAATAAGTAACTGGACTGGCCTCTTTATGCTAGTTGGCTTTTGATTTACAGGCTGACGACATCACTATCCAGCATGGCCTGGATGGTTTTTACCATGTTTGTCGGTTTGCCGACTGCTAGCTCGTCTGTCAGCTCGAAGTATTCAAGGCAGGTGGTGCAGGCAAGAAGCTCCACGCCCTGTTTCTCAAGCCGTTTTAAGAGTTCCAGCACTTTGGAGCCTTGACACAAAAGGCGTACCCCGGCATTCCAGAATATCAGGCTGCCTGGCTTGTCTTCGCTTTCACCGAGCAATCGAAGAAAATTGGCCATTAGCATTGAGCCCAGTTGCTCATCACCTCTACCCAGCCCTTCGGATTGGATAAGAAATATCTTCGTTCTCATATAGGCCTCCTTTTATCGATTGTCATCAATAATAGCGATTGGGTGTTTGTGTAATCTTGGCCCGCGTGCCGTTCGACCCCTACTTCGCTTCGCTCAGCCGCTTTTTAAGGTAGTCAATGGCTTTCACCGGTGTGGGGTCTATTTCGTAAAGGATTGCCAGGTAGTAGCTGACCCAATCGCCGAGGTAAATCAGGCTCATCATCTGGCTCAGTTCGCTTTCGCCCTGGCTGTCTATGAGCTGGTGGCTGATGCTGTTCTGCTCCAGAAGCTCAGAGGTTACCTGGTAGCGAATCAAGGTTCGGGGGTGGAGAGAAGGGCAGCGGAGCAGGACTGCATATACCGTGGAGGCTAATTCTGCGGGGAACTGGTAGCCGACGACGGCGTTGTGGTTGAGCTCGGGGAAGGTCTCGTGGAAAGCCCAGGCCTTGCTGTTCTCGTTAATCTGGGTTTTCCAGCGGCGGGCGACCGCAGAGAGAATGCCAGCACCGTAAATCACGGCTATTTTGCCCTGCAGCTTGGTTGCCAGCTGCTTGGCTGGATTTGAGCTTGTGGGTATGGTCTCCTTCAGTTCTCCCAGCAGCTTCTCGAGGTCTTGAGTCATCGCCTCGACCTCAGCCGTTTTGTCCTTGAGGAGGCCTAGCTTCTGCAGGAAAGCTATGAGAGGTATGAAACTGTAGCCAAGGGCAGCTCGCGGCTGGTAAGTATGGTCTATAACGAACACTGGCACTTTGGCATTTTGAGCCAGGGCCTTCAGCTTGCCGCCGGTGGTCATGGCCAGCTTTTTGCATTTCCCTTCCAGAGCCTGAGAGAAGGCGGAAAGCGTCTCTTCGGTATTTCCTGAATAGCTCGAGGCGATAATCAGTGTCCTCTCGTCAACAAAGGCTGGCAGGTCATAGTCCCGAGTGACGAAGACAATGGGCTTGGTTAGTTGTGAAACAAAATTGTGGAGCAAACCGCCGCCTATGGCTGAGCCCCCCATGCCCAGAATAACCACTTTATCAATGTCGGCGTAATCTCGGGGTAGCTCAAAGTCTTTAGCCTTGCGCCAGGCAGTGCGGCATTGCTGGGGCAAGCCGTGAAGATGCTCCAGCATGTTTGCCGGGTCGAGCCGCCTGTATACATCTAAGTTATCTAGATTGACCATACTTTAAAGACCTAGCAACTTTCTGCCGCTTTCCAGCAGTTTCTGGACTTGCTCCGGGCTGTGACCTTCGGCATAGATGCGGACGAGCGGCTCGGTGCCGGAGAAACGGATTAGCAGCCAGGAATCATCAGCCAGGAGGTAGCGGTAGCCGTCGGTAGTATCCAGCTTTTCTACCCTTGTGCCGGCGATAGAGTCGATGGGACGCTGAGTAAGCTTCCGGGTGAGCTTCTGGCGGTCGCCCGGGGAAACGTGAAAATCCAGGCGGTCATAATAGTGTGGCCCTACCTTGATGAACAAATAGTCTAATAGCTGTGATGGGGTCTTGCCCGTTTTTATCATGAAGTCGAGGAAGTACAGGCCGGCGAGGATGCCATCGCGCTCAGGGACATGACCACGGAAGCCATAGCCGCCGCTCTCCTCACCGCCGATGAGGGCATCTTTCTCTATCATCAGCGGGGCTACATATTTGAAGCCTACCAGTGTCTCATAGACGGGTACATTGAAAAGCTTTCCCAGTTGGTCGATCATCACAGTATCGCTCAAGGTCTTGATTATGGCACCTCGCTCGCCACGGACCTCCAGAAAGTATAGGACGAGCAAGGCGAATACCTGATGCTGGTTGAGGAAGTTCCCTTTTTCATCGACGATACCGATTCGGTCGGCATCGCCGTCATTTGCCAGCCCAACATCTGCCTTCTGTTCCTTAATAAGGCTGGAAAGCTTGGTCAGGTTTTTGGCGATTGGCTCGGGGTTGACCCCTGGGAATGAAGGGTTACGCTCACCGTTAATTTCGGTGATTTCTATTTTTCCGCCTTGGAGAAGCGCCTTAAAGTAGCCGCCGCCGGCTCCATACATGGAGTCTACGAGAACTTTCAAGCGACTTTGGCGAATTAGTTCCAGGTCAACAAGTCGTTCTAGCTGCTTGAAGTAAACCGGAGCCGGGTCGAAGTAGGCTATGAGTCCGCTGTTCAGGCCGTCAGTCAGCGGGAGCCGCTTCACACCGCCTGTGGATAGCACCTCATTGGCATTCTTTTCTATTTCTGCGGCGACCTCAGAGGGAGCGCTGGCTCCGGCTTCATCCTTGTATTTGAAGCCGTTCCAGCGGGCCGGATTGTGGCTGGCGGTTATGATTATAGCCCCGGCTGACTTAGCGGCGGTGACGGCGTAGCTTATTACCGGCGTCGGCGCGGGCTTGGAGCAGAGGTTTACCTTAATTTTGTTGCCAGCAAGTACCTCGGCGGCAGCAGCGGCAAAATCTTCGGAAGCAAAACGGGTGTCATAGCCGATAACAAGCCCCTGTTTAGCTAGCCCGGCTTGGTTCAGATAGTTGGCTACACCTTGGGCGCAGGCCCGGACATTGTCGAAAGTAAAATCCTCGGCGATAACGGCTCGCCAGCCATCAGTGCCAAATTTGATAGTTTTATCCATGTGCTCACTTTCTAACTTATATTCCCGCCTCGGCCCTTATAATATCGGCCTTGTCCGTCTTCTCCCACGGCAGGTCGAGGTCATCTCTGCCAAAGTGCCCGTAAGTAGCTGTCTGCCTATAAATGGGACGGCGCAGGTCGAGATATCTAATGATGGCTTCAGGTCGGAAATCAAAGTGCTTTTTGATTAGTTCGAGTATAATTTTGTCAGGCACCTTGCCGGTGCCGAAGGTCTCGACCGATAGCGACAGAGGATGGGCAACGCCGATGGCATAGGCGACCTGAACCTCAAGACGGTCGGCAAGGCCGGCAGCTACCAGATTTTTGGCAGCGTATCGAGCCATGTAGCTGGCGGAACGGTCAACTTTGGTTGGGTCTTTGCCAGAAAAACAGCCACCACCGTGGCGGCAGGCACCACCATAAGTATCAACCAGAATCTTACGGCCGGTGAAACCGGTGTCGGATACCGGCCCACCGATAACAAAGCGTCCGGCACTGTTAACGTAATATCTAGTTTTATCATCCAGCAGGTTAGCTGGAATAACAGCTTTTATAACCTTTTCTATTATGTCTTTCCGCATAGTATCCCGGTCGACATCGGGATCGTGGTGAGCGCCGATGACCACTGAGTCTATCCTCTTAGGTAAACCGTGGTTGTACTCTACAGTTACCTGAGATTTGCCATCAGGCCGAAGGTAAGGCAGGATTTTCTCCTTCCTCGCTTGGGCCAGGCGGCGGCACAGCTTATTGGCCAGCGAGATGGGCAGCGGCATAAGTTCAGGCGTCTCGGTGCAGGCGAAACCAAACATCATCCCCTGGTCACCGGCGCCGGTTTTATCCAGGTCGTCAGTGCCCTTGGGCTTCTCTCTCACTTCTATCGCCTGGCTAACACCTGCATTGATATCGGCTGACTGCTGCTTTATCGATACCAGGGTGCCGCAGCTCTGGTAGTCAAAACTGTACTCTGGCTTGGTGTAGCCGGCGTCTTTGATCACCTGGCGTACAATTTCGGGTACTTCTATGTAGCACTTGGTGGTAATTTCACCCAAAACTATTACCAAGCCCACGGTCACGGCAACCTCGCAGGCAACCCTGGCAAAAGGGTCCTGTTCTAATATGGCATCAAGGACGGCATCTGAAACCTGGTCACAGAGCTTGTCAGGATGCCCCTCAGTAACCGACTCCGAGACAAAAAAATAGGAAGCCGTAGTATTAAAGCTATTCGACATTTTTCTCTCCTTCGTAAGAATCTCCTTATGAGAATACCTATTGCTATTTCCTTATGTAGTTGCGACCCTTTAGGGTCGCCTTTTTAGCGAGGCTAAAGCCTCGCAACTACGTTAGTAAACATTAGGCAAGTAATTCCCTTTCCCGGCTATGTTCCTTCCTCCCAGCTTTCCAGATATTTCTTTTGCTCTTCAGTTAGGGAATCTATGGTTATGTTCATGGCTTTAAGTTTCAGCCGCCCCACCTCGTTATCGATTTCCTCGGGCACGGGGTAAACGTCCGGCTTAAGCTTTCCCTTATTCTTGACCAGATGCTCGAGACACAGCGCCTGGTTGGCAAAGCTCATATCCATTACGCTGGCGGGATGCCCCTCGGCTGCCGCCAGATTTATCAGCCTGCCTTCACCCAGGAGATAAAGCCGTCGGCCGTCAGCCAAAGTATACTCATCAACGAAGGGGCGCATCTGCCTTTTTGCCTTGGCTAGCTTTTCCAGGGCCGGGATATTTATCTCGACGTTGAAATGGCCGCTGTTGGCTAGAATAGCCCCGTCCTTCATCTCTGAGAAGTGAGCTTTGTCAATAACGTTAACATCTCCGGTGGCGGTTATAAAGATATCCCCTATCCTGGCTGCTTCGAGCAGGGGCATGACCTGATAGCCATCCATAGCGGCTTCGAGGGCTGAGATGGGGTTAACCTCAGTTATAATCATCTGAGCGCCCATCCCTTGAGCCCGTCGGGCTATGCCTCTACCGCACCAGCCGTAGCCGCAAACTACCACATTTTTCCCTGCCCATAGAACATTGGTGGCTCGGGTAATGCCGTCGATGGTGCTCTGCCCCGTGCCGTAGCGGTTGTCGAAGAAGTGTTTGGTTTTGGCATCGTTCACGGCAATGATGGGGTACTTCAGCTTTCCTTCGTCTGCCATATTTCTCAACCTTATCACGCCGGTAGTAGTTTCCTCAGTGCCGCCGATTATGTTGCCCAGGAGTTGAGTCTTTTCTCGATGGGCAGTGCTAACCAGGTCAGCGCCGTCATCTACGGTTAGCTGCGGTTTATGCTCTAAGGCGGAATTTATGTGCTGATAATAGGTCTGGTTATCTTCGCCCTTAATGGCGAAGGTAGGCAGGCCATATTCAACAAGGGCTGCTGCCGCATCATCTTGAGTGCTCAGCGGGTTTGAAGCGCACAAGACTAGCTCGGCGCCGCCATCCTTTAAGGCTAAAGCCAGGTTGGCTGTCTCTGTGGTGATATGGAGGCAGGCGGCGATGCGTACTCCTTTCAAAGGTTTTTCTTTGGCAAATCTTTGTCTAATTAGCTTGATTACCGGCATCTCCCGGCTGGCCCATTCGATGTGCAGCTTGCCGGCTGAAGCCAGGGAGGGGTCTTTAACATCGTAGTTCTTTATACTCATTGGCTACTCCTTAATTATAATTTATCTAAAATCTGTCTGCATGAAAGAGTACTTGAGCACAATATCCTGCCATCATGTGAACTGCTCTGCCACATAATCAGGTATATCCAGCGCGCCAAGAAGGACTGGTTTCTGATGGCAATCACTGCCGCCGGTCATGAGCAGGTGGTGATTTTTAGTGAACCCAATGTAGTACGCAGTGGTCTTGGCATCGTTTCTCGAATGCCAACACTCGATACCATCAATGTATTCTAGCATATATCCTTCAATAATCTTCGTCTGCTCGTCTAAATCAGACGTTATGCTCACCAGGGATGTCCCGTTCGGGTCATTGGGGTGGGCAAGTACAAATATGCCGCCAGCGTTCCTGATCAACCTTGATGCTTCAGCGAGTGAAAGCGGGAACTTGGGGACATCCAACCTGACCAAATATCTATCAAATGCTTCCTGATGACTGCTGACAATCCCTTTTTCTACCAGATATTTGGCTATGTGGGGACGCCCGAAGGCACCGTCGACACTGTCCTGTATCTTCTTGATGTCTTCCTCATCGAATCTTGCAATATTCTCTTTGTCGAATTCAGCATTCAGCTTCTCCAAAATTTCACGAGCTCTTATCTCTCTGCGCTCTCTTATCAATTCAAGTTTACTCTTTAGCTCCTGGTTGCCGATATCATACTGGTATCCCAGGAAGTCCAGGGAAATGGATCTGCCAGGTTCGGGGGGATACTGGAATGTTATATTCAATTCTACCCCGGTAATATAAGTTATGCCATATTCTTTAGCCAGAGCGATTGCTCTTTCCTGGCCGTCTATAGAATCGTGGTCGGTTGTCGACATTAAATCGATATTTTTCTTCTTGGCTTCTCGGAGAACCTCTTCTATATGCAGATTACCATCCGAACAGGTCTTGGTATGGATGTGTAAGTCTATTTTCATCTATTTCTTTTGCACGTTGATGATGTACCAGTCCTCAGGCCGGTCGTTACGGGTATCAACTATGAAGTGGATAACATTAAGGTTAGGATACAAGCCCTTTAAGTCATCCAGATTCACTTCTTCGAACCTCTTTTTATTGGTTAAGTAGGCTTCTTCGGTTAGTGCGTTTGATTCATAATCTTCTTTGGTGCGCTTTAGTATCCGCGCGATGGCCACTTCCTGTGGGCAGTCTGTCTGCATGATGACGAAGGTCAGGTTGTGTTTGGCGGCTATGGCAGCGGCACGTCTCCTTAATGACTGCGTGACGAAGGTGGCATCGAGAATCACACCATCGCCCTTTCTTAGAATCTCCTCCGCTCGGGCGAACATCTCATCATAGACCATTGCCCGTTTATCCATATTAGAGGCGACTTTTTCATCAAATATGTCCTCGTTTTTCAGCACCTCCAGTCTAATCAGGTCAGTTCGAAGGAGCGGATAACCCTTAATCTTTGACACTTCCTCAGTCGTCTCGGTTTTCCAGGTACCGGGCAGGCCACAAACAATAAGCAAGAAACCGGTCCCCAACTCGTTTTCCACAAATCCAGCAAACGGCTGTCTCAATCTATTGCCTCCTTTTATCCGCTACTATATAGATAAGCCCAACGTTCGCCTGATCCGATTTAGCTTACTCCATTCCTAATATATCATATATATGATTCGGCAAGCTCGAAATACCTCCTAGCAGCAGCCAGAACGCTTGTCTTTTCCTCCTCCGAGACATAGGGGTCATCGAACTTAAAGCTTTCCACCTTGCCTCGAACGTAAGCTCGATAGCACTTGTAGAAATTCAATAGTTGAGAGAGCTCTTTATCCTGACTCAGGCGGACATAGGCATTGACGAAAGCCTGGGACAGGTCAGCTCTCTGGTAACGGTCTAAGTCCATAGCCAGGAAGGCGACTTCGGAGGCGACATCACCATATCTGAACCTATCGTTAAACTCAATGCAGTCGTAGATATAGATTCCATTGCTGATACAGACATGGGCAGCGTGAAGGTCGCCGTGGCAATCTCTTATCCTGCCACTCGCTATTCGCTTCTGGAATAGGGACTTGTTCGACTTAAGAAAGTCATTTGTGTAAGCCTTGATACGATGGTATTTTTGGTCGGATATTGAAATGCCCATGTACTTCTCGGTCTGGTTGAAGTTCTCTTCGGTATTTGTTGTAATAACATCTAGCTTCCCGTAGGCGCTGATTTCGGGGCTTGTTCTGGCTTTGTCATGGAATGCTGCCAGCTTCTCGGCTACCCTTACCACCATCTCCTCTGTCACCTGGTCCTGAGGCAAAAGCCTATCCATCATCCGCTCTCCGGGGAGCTGCTTCATTTTCACGGCATATTCGATTGTCTCCCCCTCGTCGCCAAGGCGGATTTGCCCCTGGCTGCTGACTATGGGGACGACTTCCAAATAGATGTCGGGGCAAAGTCGTCTATTCAGTTCTATCTCCTGCTGGCAGAAGAAGCGGCGCTTTTCCAGTGTGGTGTAGTCCAGGAAGCCTAAGTCTACAGGTTTCTTGACCTTGTAAACGTAGTCGCCGGTGAGGAAGAGAAAGGACATCTGGGTCTGCACCAGCTCCACCTTTTTGGGGTTGTGAGGGTAGATTTCAGGTTTGAGTAGTGCTTTGACTAAAGATGGTGTTGCTGGCATGGTTTCAGTGTAAAACTTTTGATGGTGAGCTTCAAGCCTTTTAAGATAATTTAGCAATGCCATTTGTCATTCTGAGCGAAGCGAAGAATCTAGACCCTTCACGGAGTTTACCCAGAGTGAGATTCTTCGATCGCTCCGCTCTCTCAGAATGACATAAAGCGAAAGGTTCATGGTGACAAAATAAGCGGTCTCACGCTTCCAGGCTGAAGAGCGGTCTGGCTCCATCTCCGGCAGAATATTTGTCTCCGGGGAATACTGCGTGTCCCATCTTCACCTTTTTGCCCATTATATCCATAGTCACCTTATTTGGGTCGACCCCGGTCAGGTTACCCATTATCCACGGCCCTTCGTCGAGTTCGGCCAGCACTATAACATAGGGGCATTCACCTTCACGCCCCTCTGGAGGCACGAAAACGGTGGTAAAAGTCTGGATTTTGCCCTTGCCGCTTAATTCGACGATATCCAGGTCGGTGTCGGCACAATTTCCGCAGACTATTTTCGGCGGCACGGTGATTGTGCCACACTGTTTACACTTTAATCCCAGCAGCTTGTTTTGCTTAAGCGCCTCATTATATTGTTTAAAATTAAGCTTATGTTCCACTTTTAGCCTCCTTCGGAATTAGACCACAGTTAAATTACCAGCCCCTTTTGAGGATTATATTGCACAGCGTGCCGCCATCTCCACCGAGTGTGTCGGTCATGCCTATCTTGGCTCCTTCGACCTGTCGCTCACCGCATTCGCCTCTTAGCTGTTTAACTATCTCGTATACTTGAGCGGTTCCAGTAGCGCCTATGGGATGCCCCTTGGCTTTCAGCCCACCGGAAGGATTTACCGGCATTTTGCCCCCAATTTTGGTTTCGCCTTTTTCTATAGCCTCGCCGGATTTGCCAAACTCGAATAAGCCAAGGCTTTCCAGGGCAATGATTGTGGCTATGCTGAAGCAATCGTGAAGCTCAATGACATCTATGTCCTTGGGGCTGAGTCCGGCCATATCGTAGGATTGCTTAGCTGCCAGTTCCCGGGACCTAATCCGCGGCAGATACTCTTTCTGGCTGAGCAGGTTGCCGGCTGAAGCTTGACCAACGCCGACGACATAAACCGGCTTATTGGTCAGCTTTTTAGCCTTTTCTTCTGAAGCTAGAACAATTGCCGAACCTCCATCGGAGAACGGACAGCAGTCGTAGAGCTGGAGTGGCTGGCAGACCATAAAGCTGTTGAGCACATCATCCACAGTTATCTCTTTCTGGAAGTGGGCTTTGGGATTGCGGGCACCGTAATAGTGGGAATTTATGGTAACCTGAGCCATTTGCTGCTTAAGCCTTTCTAAAGGCACACCATATTTCTTGGCGTAGAGGTGGCAAAGCAGGGCGAAGACGCCGGGGAAAGTGATTCCGCAGGGGTATTCATAGCGGCTGTCACTGGCCATGGCGAAGGTCCGAGTGGCTAAAGGCGTCCCCATCTTGGCGGCGGTTTCAGAGCCACCGACCAGAACTATGTCATAGAACCCTGAAGCCACCCACATAAAGGCATCTCGGAAGGCAGCGCTGGATGAAGCGCAGGCGTTTTCGTATTTGTTGGCTGGGATATGGAAGGCACCGATATAATCAGCGGCGAAAGCTTGGGGCTGTGCCTGCCCTTCGGCGAAGTCGCCCAAGGCATTGCCCATAAATAGAGCCTGCATATCCTTCGGTTTTAAATTAGACTCATTTATGGCGTCTATTGCGGCTTCAGCAAATAGCTCTATGGCTGTCTTGTCCTGCTTGCCGCTGAATTTCGTCATCCCTATACCGACTACAGCTACTTTTCTCATACGTCTATACCTCCATTCATTACTTTGTCTGCCTCTCCTTCCTTTCTCTTAATAAAGAAATGGGAGTGCAATGTAGAGAGGGGCGAAGCCCCTCTCTAACTTCCCATCCCCCTCTCCTTCCCAAGGAGAGGGGGATTAAGGGGGGTGAGGTTGCTAATGCACTATTTTATCAGCTTTGGGCGACATTGACTACAAAATGCTATTTGTTTCCAGTCGGTATCAGCCAGACTGTTGGAAAAGTGCATTACGCACTTGGCGTTTTTGCAGTGTCCTAAGTCGAAGGTATGTCCCAGTTCATGAACTGCCTCTTTAGCGGCTCTGTCTAGAAACAAGGCATTATCCGAAGGCAGTTCGTAAAACTCCTCTCTCAGACGGCATAGAGATATAAGAGCTACGCCGGAGGTTATGTCCGCCTGGCCGAAGACGAAGTTTAGCCCCGGAGCGTAGAGGTCAACATCAACTATACCCAAGACCTTTTCATCTTTAGCTACGCCCGATTTCTTCAGCTTGGCGAGCAGCTCTGAAGCCAGGTATTGTCTCCGCTTCGGGTCATAAGCCCGTTCAAGGTTACCAACTTCAAGGTTTATATCTACAGGGCAGCCAAAGGTTTGTTTCAGCCCTTCCTTGAGCTCTTCTAGTGTGGCACTATCAATGTCGCCTGTGGGCTTGAGGGTTATTTTCACTTGTGTCGTCTATTTCAGAGATTGTTTATTTGTCATTGCGAGGGGTGTATACCCCGAAGCAATCCCAGAGATTGCCACGCTTCGCTCGCAATGACGGAGGGGAGTTGCTCAAAAATCTCATTTCAGCCAGTCTAGTATTTCTCTCAGCACCTGTTCGTGGTCAGCACGGGTGAGCTGGGCTACCTTTGCCTTGGGGTGGCGTTTTATGTCGTCGGCGAAGGGATGAGGGCTGAGCATGATGGTGCCCAGAACTTTTTTGCCGCTGTCCATCGCCTTCAGTACGGCGTCTCTAAAACGGGGCGAGAAAAGCTCCATCTTGCCGATTTCGTCAATGACAATTAAATCGCTTTCGTCTATCGCCTGATTAATGGCAGCGACACCGACGTTATCTAAATTCTGGACGTCGACGCCGTATTTGCTTACTCGATAGCGGCTGTGACTATCAACATGTGCCAGTATGGCGTCCTGACCGTCTAAGGTAACAATCCTGAAGCCCTGTCTTGTCCCGCCGCTTCTTATCTCCTCGGTATAAAAGCCGCCAGCTTTGGTTTTCGACTTAGCTATCGCCTGTCTGATGACAGTGGTTTTGCCTGTCCCCGGGCTGCCGGTTAAGAGGTAGACATTGGCCATTAAGTCTATGTGGCTTCGGTCTTTTTTCGGCTGGGCTTTTTCGGCTCTTTTGCCGGTTCTGCTGGCTTTGCCTTAGCCACCTTTGCCTTCGGTTCTTCTGCCTTCGCCTTAGCTGCCTTTGCCTTTGGTTTAGCGGTCACAGCTTCAGCCGCGGCGACTGCTTCCGTCTTCTTCTTTGTTACCGGTTTCTTCGGCGCTTCCTCTGCTGCTTTTGGTTTAGCTACTTTTGCCTTAACCGCCTTTGCCCTTGGCTTGGCAGCTACAGCTTTAGCCACGGCGACTGCTTCCGCCTTCTTCTTTGCGACCGGCTTCTTCGGTGCTGGCGGTGCCTCAGCTACTGCCACAGTCGGCGCGGGTGCGGGCTTAGCAGCCACGCCAGCAATGCCGGCCAGCGCCATCATCTTTCTTCTCTCTTCCAGCTTCTTGCGGCGTTTGCGATGCTTTAGAATAGCCATTCTTTTACTTTTATTCATCGTTTGTCACCTAATAAAACGAGTTTTTTAAAGTTGCATTGTATTATCGCTTAATTAGCCTTAGATTTCAAATTTCACCTTCACCCCGGCCATCCCCCGTCAAGGGAGAGGCTGATTATCTCTTTGTCATGCGAGTCACGGAGTGCCGATGAAATCTTGATTTTCCCACGCTGTCATTGCGAGGAGCGGGAGCGACGAAGCAATCTCGACACTTCCCCTGTCATCCTGAGGGAGCGAAGCGACCGAAGGATCTCATGTGGGGATAAACCGATGGGCTAACGCGCCTTCGGCTGGCAATGACAGACAAGATTTGTCACTAAGCCCCGTATTTCCCTCTCACCTTGGCTGAAAGCTCAGCGAGCAATTCCAAGGCGCGGATGGCAGCTTCAACGGACAGGGACGCCAGCGTACAGGATGGGGTTAGCAGGCTCTGGGCAACGAGCTGCTTAAAAGGTATGCTATCTCGGGTGAATTGCGCCATGGCTTCACCGAGCCGGTCATAGAGGCTGGCTACAGATTCTCCGGCTAAAACCTCCTCTTCGTTGGGGACAATACCCCAGGCGATGCTGCCGCCCCGTTCCAAAAAGGCATTCACCTCAGCCGGATAGCAGCTCAGCGAATCAGCATAGTTATAGGTATCGAAGCTCAGGATGTCAGTGGAGCTTTTCAAAAGTAGTGACCAGTCGGTGCTGCCGCAGCAGTGCACTCCCTTAGGTCCCGTTATGCCGCTGAAAACCTCTTCGAGCAAAGTCGTTACTTGCTCATTGGGAATGGCAACGAATGCCGTGCCCAGTGAGGTCAGGTAAGGCTCGTCAACAAAGATGATGGTGTCAGGCGAGACCTGGCGCAGGAACCTTTCCTGCCACATGGCTTTCAGCCGCAGAAATTTGGCTAGAGCCTCAGCCAGAAGGTCGTCGTAGAGTATGCCTCGTTGTTCCCTGTCGGTGACACAAAGCCCCCAGCTGACCGGTCCGGTTATCTGCCCCTTAACCATCTTGGGGTGCCGTTCTTTTAGAGCCAGAAAAGCGTGTAGTCCAGCAGCGTATTCGGCGCTTATGCCATAGTTGTCAGGATTATTCTCCGAGGCGGCGTTATAAAGCTGCTCGAGCTGGTTATCGAATTCTGCTGTGCGTTCCACGCGGATTTTATCTCCCTCCAGCACCAGTCCCGGGAAGCTCTCGCTGAACTGGGCGTACATATTCTCCAGATGCGAGCGCTTCGGCAGTTGTGGCCAGGCAGGCAGGTCAGGCAGATATTTAGCCACCACAGAACATGCCTCCTTCGGGTCAGTCTGAGGCATGCTCCCTATAGCCGTGGGCAAACAGCTAAATTCGATTTTCGGTGTCATCAGATTCCCTACTTTATATACTTGCCGATGATTGGTGCCAGGTCTTTCTTCACCTGCTCCGGTATAAGCTCCGGAGAGGTGATTATGGCATTTTTGAGGGCGCTGGCGCAAATACAATTTCTTGTCTTAGGCATACGGGTTATTGTATGCCTCAATAGCCTCTTGACAGTTTCAGTACCTCGCCTTAGATTGTCTATGATCATCTCTGCAGATACAACCTCGTAGGTCTCTTTCCAGCAGTCGTAGTCAGTTACTACAGCCATGGTGGCATAGCATATCTCCGCCTCCCGGGCTAGCTTAGCTTCTGGCAAACCGGTCATAAAGATGACGTCAGCTCCCCAGGAGCGGTACAGCTCCGACTCAGCCCTGGTGGAGAACTGAGGTCCCTCCATAACGATGCAGATGCCGCCGTCATGAGCCCGGATCTCGAGTTTGCGTGCTGAATCATAGAGTACATCGCCGAGGATGGGGCAGAAGGGGTCGGCAAAGGGGATATGCCCGACTATGCCTCTGCCGAAGAAGGTATCCTGCCTGAGAAAGGTGCGGTCGATAATCTGGTCGGGGATAACTATATCCAGAGGCCTGATTTTCTCCTGGAGGCTGCCTACGGTGGCTACGGACAGTATCCATTCCACACCCAGGGACTTCAAGGCGTAGATGTTGGCTTTTGACGGCAGCTCGGTGGGGCTGATGAGATGTCCTCTGCCGTGCCTGGGGAGAAAGGCAACCTTCACCCCGTCTATCTCGCCCAGAATGATAGCGTCGCTCGGGTCGCCGAAAGGCGTTTTCACCTTTATTTCCTTTACTCCGGTCATGCCTTCTAGCTGGTACAGCCCGGTGCCGCCGATAACTCCAACTTTAGCTTCAGGCATTAAATTACCTCCCTGTTGTTGATTCTTACCATACGCAGTTACATTTAGTCCTTCTATAGCCTATTCCTGATTTTCCTCAGGAAGAGCATATCGCTGAGTTTTTACCCACATCTCCAATTCTTCAACAGTGCTTAGATTACTTCCCATTTTATCTAGTTTTTCTAGTAAGGCGAATGCTAAGCGGCGAACCAAAATTCCAAAATCATTGATATCACTTAGTAAAACATCCTTTTCGCCGCCATGCACTATGTCACTGCGCATTCCATAATACTTGCGGATATCCTTATCTACATCTATCCTATCCTCGAGGTTTTGTCCGGCAATGAAGGCTGCTCTCTCAGCCAGCATAGCTGTAATACCACGAACTTTTAATTCCTCATCTTTTGGTTCACCACCTATAAGTGTTTCTAGAGCAAAGCTAATCTTAGCAAATCTAGCGCGATATGTGTCCTGTTTTGTTGATTCGGCTAACCAGTGTATAGCATCAAGCAATTTGTTTTCCATATTGCTAATGGAACCTTCAGTTTTCAGAATGAGTTTGTTGATTAGTTCGTAGTGTGACTGCTCTAGCCTTGGCAGGATATCCCTCCGTAGGTCAAGCTGTGCAGTGCCAGTGCCAAGTTTGGTGGTGAAACGCCTTTGGTTTATCCTCATCGGGGTAGATGTAGAAGTGGTAATGTCACCAATTGCACCAATTTTACAAGTGTCACCATGATGACTAAAGGGAAAGCAGAGTATCCTTAAAATATCAAGTGCTAGATCAATCTGAGTTCTCGCATAGAAGAAAGCCTTTAGCCTATCACCGGGAGCGTTAACACGGGCAAATACATGAATATCTGTTATATTCAGGGACAGGGCCATATAGTCTTTCTTCCATTGTTCAATGTCGTCCTTTGTGGTGGCTATGAAGGTCACCATGCCCAGTTTAGCGGGCTCTCCTTCAAGCCAAAGGTTCATTATTGGAAAGTCTATAGTTTGCCGAGCTTCAAATTCTACCAGTTTATTTAGATGATTCCTTGCCTGGTTCATGAGCTCTTGTTTGCTAAGTTGTTCTGGATTGATTGCCTGCCGTTCAAGAAATTCGTATGTAAGGTTCCGCTCTACTTCGTGCTTTGAAAGCATGTCTGGATTGAGTTTAAGCAAACCTTGAACCACCACATCAAATATTGTGCGTCCCTTTTGGTAACCAGGATATGAGTCAAAAATTGTGTTGGGTGAATTGCTATTCCACCACTTAAAATCATTGGCTGGTCCACCTCCTCTAAATATACCCACTAGCGCGATAAGGTTTTGTGCGAGCCAATCTATCGTTAATTCTGTTTTTTGCTTTTTACTCAAGGACGTTTCCTTCGCTTACTATTCTTCTGTCCTCTTCGCTCAGCCCATAAAGGTCATAGACCAGATTATCTATTTCCTTATCTGTTCGCTCTATTTCACGCAGGAGTTCGTCATGCTCATTGCAGGGGGTGTTGCGGATTGGCGCCAACCGTTTATTTAGCTCCAGCATCTTGTTTGCCAAGGACACCAGATCGTCATGCATTTTCTTCTCAGCGGGATTGCTGAAATCGATTCGGCGTATGGGGATCTTTTTTAGGAACATAGTTTTATAAATAAAGAAGCCCCCTGCCTTGGGCACAGTGGTTTGTTTGTAATAGAATTCTAGAAGCGATGAATTTAATAGTCCAAGTAAGTATAAGTAAGTTTTAGAGTCTTTCTTTTTGGGGATGATCCCACATGCCGTATCTAAATAGAATATGGACTTATCGCAGTAGGCAAACCTGTTACAAGAAGCAAGCTCGGGCACAATTATCTTATTGGATGCTTGTTGGAAGAACGAACGTTCGCACCATAACTCATACCAGGCTTTTGGTGATTCGTCAAAGTATTGTCTCCCTACTAGGTTTTTCTTATTGGAAGATAGATATTTCCAAGTTATCGGGAAAAGAGTGACCATGTCTTGTTCTGAGATAGGAACGGTGCGATTTTCCTTAGTCTGATAAGGATATATGACTACGAATTCTGTTTGTTCATTAAAATATCGCTGGATTTGCTTCCCCTGAATAGCTGCCTTTAGGAGTTCCTTCTCGAGCCCAAGTTTGCTGGCTATATTTATAGGCAGAAGGAACACGTCATTTTTCCCTGTCACTATGCCTTCTGAGATGCTTTCTGTTAAATCTCCTATAGATATGTTTGGTTGTGCTGCAATTTTAGCTACGATGCGTTCATGAATTTTGTCTCTGAATACCCATCCATCGTCTTGTAAAGCATATTGTTTTACCGAAAACCCCTCCCCATCTATTCTTTCGGGGATGTAAGTTATAAAATGCTTAGTAGAAGGTTTGGATTTTTCGACAATGATAATACACGTGTAGTTCAGTGCTTGCTCGAAAATCTGCTCGTGTTGGAAGTCTATGATTTGCAGAATCTTATAATTATTCTTCAATAATTTTCTTAAGGCTTGGCCATGTTGTCTCTTCATGAAGTTGGTTGGGCATATGAATCCCAGTAGGCCACCTTCTTTTAAGAGAAGGGTTCCTCTTTCGATAAACGGTAGATATACATCGAAACGACCTTGCGCTGACTGATACTTATCTCTCAGATAATCTTTTTCATCGGTAAAGCCATGGAAACCAACATACGGCGGGTTGCCTATCACTATATCAAAGCCACCTTTAGCCATAATATCGGCGAATTCTTTATCCCAGTCGAAAGGTTTCTTCTCTCGCCAATCTTTGCCGAAGTATGCCTTTAGTTCATCTTCACTACCTGAGATAAGCGAGTTACCGCAGCGGATATTACCGGCAAGGGGAGGCAAGGTATCTCGTCTCGCCAGGCTACGCAACAGTAAGTTCAGGCAGGCTATTTCGACTGCCTGCATGTCTAAGTCGACACCGAATACATTGCCGGTGAGGATAGGCAAACGCTCCCACTGGTCAAGCCCAGAAACAGGCTTCCCCCGCTTATCGGCGTGATAGTTCAATAGCTCATCGTAGGCGCGGATTAAGAATGAGCCTGAGCCGCAGGCGGGGTCCAGAATTTTGAGGTTGAGTACTTCATTATGGCTATGCTCTTTGAGAAAACGTCCTACTGTCTGTTCAACTATATAATCCGTTACGAATCTAGGAGTATAGTAGATGCCTTGCTCTTTCCGGTGTTGTTTTTTGGCAGTGAGTTCAAAGGTTACATCAGCAGGAAAGCCGAGGTCCATACGGGCTTGGGCTTCTTTGGCTCGCTGCTTGACCACAGTGGCTACATGCCCCAGGTATTGCTCATATACGGTGCCCAGCACATCAGCATCGATAAGTGAAAAGTCGTAGCTTGCCATACCGCCAGGGATTTCATACAAGCCGACGATGATTTTTTCAATGGTTACACTCTCGATGAAAACCTGATCAGTAAGATGCGGAGCAAAAAGGTCACTATCATAGTAGCCGTCAAATTCTCTGAAAATATGTTTCAGTCTCTCAATAAGTTGTTCCTTGTGGCCGCCGCTCTGCCATTCACGGACAGATGCAAGTAAGATGCTGTCTTCTATTCGCCTGTCTTCGCAGGTGCGGATGAATATGAGTCGGTTAAACAGGCGCTCGATAACTTCGTCTATCTGGTTGTAATCGAGAGACGAGTTATAATGATGGAGTTGGGTAAAGAGTTCTTCTCGCCATTGACGGAGTTGGGTGTAAAGTCGTTGTTCTATTCCTAGCCTTGGCGGCAGTGCACCATATTTCTCCGCCCGCTCATTCAGGGCGTTCTTTCCCAGCGATTCTTTGGATAGTAACCATAGGTCATCAAAATCTGTGAGATATTTGCTATGGGTGAGGCTGATAAACTGGCGACCTGTTTGAGCATTGTAAACTTGAAGCCCATCGAAGTTGCTGAGGACTGCCCAGGTTATTCCCTTATTATAGGCGTAGGTAATGGCCTGCTTTATGTGTTCGGGCCTGGTCAGCTCAGTTCGCAAGGACTTGGCTTCTAAATAAAACTGGGAGACCCCATGCAGTTTGAAAACGTAGTCAACCCGCCCGCTAGCTGTCTTAACTTCTTCCGCCACCTCATCACGGCTATACACGTCCCAGCCTAAAGCCTGGAATAGTGGCAGGAGGAAGACCCTTCTGGTGTCGGCCTCAGTGTGTTTTTTGATGTTTGAAGGAGGGAGATTCTGGTATTTAGTAACCAGATTGGCTATGTCTTGCTGAGCCTTCTGTTTTGCAGTCTCAGTCACGGCATTGCTCATTTCTCAATTATAACTCTTTTCAGACTATTCGCATACGGTTCTCTGGCGATGCCTTTTTCGGTGATGATGGCGGTTATGTATTTGTGGGGCGTGATGTCGAAGGCGGGGTTGGCGGCGGTGACACCTTTTGGTGCCAGGCGTAGTCCTCCGATGTGAGTTACCTCTTCGGGATTGCGTTCCTCGATGGGGATTTCGTCACCGGAGCTCAGGGAGAGGTCGATGGTGCTGGTCGGCGCTGCCACATAAAATGGAATGCCGTTTTCTTTAGCCAGCACGGCTAAGGTGTAGGTGCCGATCTTGTTGGCGGTGTCGCCGTTGGCAGCAATACGGTCAGCACCGACAATGACGCAGTTTACCTTGCCACGGCTTATAAAATAGCCGGCCATGGAATCGGTAATTAAGGTTACCGGTATGTTCTCCTGCATCAGCTCCCAGGCGGTGAGGCGGGCTCCCTGAAGCAGAGGGCGGGTCTCGGTGGCGATAACCTCGATTTTCTTGCCCTGCTCTTTGGCAGCTTTGATGACGCCTAGAGCCGTGCCGTAGCCGGCAGTGGCCAGCGGGCCGGTGTTGCAGTGAGTCAGGACGGTGAAGCCGTCTTTAATAAGCTCGGCGCCGAGCCGGCTGAGACGCTCCTGCGCAACTTCTTCATCAGTGTGGATTTTCTTAGCTTCATTGATGAGCGCCTGCTTTATCTTCGGTACATCGTCAGTTGTTTCTACCACCTTCTTCATTCGGTCGATGGCTCGAAACAGATTAACCGCCGTAGGTCGGGCAGCGGCGAAGGTCTGCATTATTTGGTCGAACTGGCTGAGAAACTTCGCCTTATTCTCAGCCTTTATATTCCGGGCGCCGAGGGCGATGCCGTAGGCGGCAGCTACTCCGATGGCTGGCGCACCACGAACCTTCATGTCTTTGATGGCGGCGGCTACCTCGGCATAGTCGCGAAGTTCAACGAAGGCTACCTTCCCAGGCAGTCGTGTCTGGTCGATGATTTTAAGCTTGTTGCCCAGCCATTCAATCGGTTTCATTCTAAATGCAAAATTCAAACACCAAAAGTCAAAATGACAAGTCAAAAGTTA
>JAPLHH010000086.1 GCA_026389735.1 Chloroflexota bacterium
ACTGAGAAGGTGAATGGGATAATAGTATTGGCAGCTAGAGTACCATCCACTTCATTGCCAATTCTCAGGGAGATGGGAGATTTGTTACGAGACCGGTTGAAGAGCGCCGTGATAGTTCTGGGTACAGTTCACGACGGCAAACCCGGCTTTGTGGCTATGGTAACCCCGGATTTAGTGAACAGAGGGTTACATGCTGGTGACATTGTGAAACAAGTTGCTGCAGTCACTGGTGGCAGTGGTGGTGGTAAGGCAGACGTGGCACAGGCTGGTGGTAAAGATAAGAGTAAGCTCGACGAAGCACTCGAGCTAGTAAAACGGCTAGTCCAGAAAGTCAGCTGATAACTTAAGATGCGCACTTTGGGCTTAGACATTGGAGACAAGAGAATAGGGGTTGCCATCAGCGACCCGGAAGAGATTTTAGCCAGTCCACTAGCTACCATCACCAGAGAAGATGATAAAAAAGCCATAGCTGATATTATCAAACTCGTTGACCAACACAATGTGGAACGAATTGTGGTTGGTTTGCCTTACTCTCTAGATGGCAGCATTGGCGGACAGGCCAACAAGGTAATGGATTTTGCTGAAAGGCTTTCCAAACACACCAGAGCCAGCATGGAGATGTGGGACGAGCGTCTATCCACTGTGGCTGTGGAGCGCTTGCTGAGAGAGACTGGTAATAAGAAGGCTAGAAAAAAGGCGCGACTAGATGCTGCAGCAGCAGCCTTCATCCTGCAAGGATACCTGGATAGCCTGAAGGTCTGCGACTAGTGACACAGTTCATTGGCGTTATCGGTTACCCGCTGAAGCATTCAGTATCTCCTGATTTCCAACAGGCGGCTTTAGACCACTACAAACTTGATATACGCTACGAAGCACGGGAGGTAAAAGCCGCTGATTTATTATCGGCAATATATAAACTCAGGCAGCCACAGAATCTGGGCGCAAACATAACCGTACCATATAAAGAGGAGACTTTACATCTTATAGATGAAGTCGATGACTTCGCCAGTCTGGTTGGCGCTGTGAACACCGTGGTCAATCGTGATGGCAAGCTAATAGGCTTTAATACTGATGCGTATGGTTTCCTTAAGGCTTTACGCGATGACGCCAAGTTCAAACCTGAAAATAAGAAGGTGGTAATTTTTGGCGCCGGTGGAGCTGCCCGTGCTGTGGGTTTTGCCCTTCTTCAGGAAAAGGTAAGCTCTTTGATTATTGTTAATCGTACACTGGCAAAGGCCGAAAGTCTAGCCGGCTCCCTAGCTAAACATGCCGCTAACAACAAGATGAGCACTGAGATAGCTGCCATGCCATGGCAGAGTTCAAAGCTTACAGAAGCAGTTGAGAACTGTCAGTTGATAGTCAACTGTACCAGTCTTGGGATGAAGCGCTCTTCGTATGAAGAGGAATCACCCTTGGCATCAGATTTAATCCCCAAAGATGCTCTGGTTTACGACTTGGTGTATAATCCTTCAGAGACACCTTTATTGAGAATGGCCAGAGGAGCAGGAGCTAAAACCATTGGCGGCTTGCTAATGCTGGTTTACCAGGGGGCTGCCTCATTCAAGATGTGGACGGGCAGGGAAGCACCACTTGACATAATGTATTCAGCAGCCAAGCAAGCGTTAACTAAAATTGGAGGTTAGTATATGAAGAAAAAGGTTGTAATGTTAGGCATAGCCGTCATATTGGTCTTATGTACTATGTCATTTGCCTGTACTATGGGAGGGAACAAAGTTGCGGTAATCTCACTTAGCGGGCCGATACAGTCGGAGAGCTCTGGGTTTTTATTCGGTGGCAGTGTTATCAGCCCGCAGCTGGTTCGAAGTCAACTGGAACGAGCCAAGAACGACATTGCTGTAAAAGCAATCGTCCTTCAAGTGGAAAGCCCGGGTGGCAGTGTGGCCGCCTCTCAGGAAATTTTGAACGAGCTTGAGCGGGTTGAAAAACCAATTGTGGTTAGTTTCGGGGACCTAGCTGCCTCTGGCGGTTACTATATCTCGGCAAAAGCCGACAAAATCGTGGCTTTGCCTGGTACTTTGACCGGGAGCATCGGGGTTATCTCTGAAGTGCCAAATATCAAAGGACTATATCAGAAGCTCGGGATAGACATGGAGGTTTTCACAGCCGGTAAACATAAGGATATGTATGCCGGGCTTAGAGAGCTAACTCCGGAAGAAAAAGTGATTATGCAAGAGATGACCGACCAGCTCTACGACCAGTTCGTTCAAGTTGTGGCTGATGGCAGGGGGCTGAGTGAGGATAAAGTCAGAGAATTGGCTACAGGTCAACTTTATACAGGAGTACAGGCTAAGGAGCTGGGCCTCGTTGATGAGTTGGGTGGGCTTAATAAGGCTATAGACTTAGCCGCTAGTCTGGCTGGTATCGAGAAGCCAAAGGTGGAGTATTACAAACCTGCAGTTCCTTCGCTGTTGAGTACTCTGCTGGGTATGGGTTTGCAGAAGTTGCACACCGTTATTCAGGTGCAGTCATTGGGCGCTGAAGGCATTATTCTTCTGGAGACACTTAGCAATCCCTACCCGCAGCCGGAATATCGATAGACTAATAACAGGAATGAAAAATTATGGGACAGTTTCATTTCCTTACCGCGGGTGAGTCACACGGCAAAGGGTTGGTAGCGGTTATTGAGGGGATGGTAGCTGGCTTGCCTGTTAGTGAAGACTACATAGCTCAAGACCTTAAGCGGCGGCAGGCCGGCTACGGACGCAGCGCCCGCATGAAAATTGAGCAGGACAAAGCTGAGATTATCTCAGGGGTACGCCATGGCCTTACCATAGGCAGCCCGATAAGCCTGCTAATCTGGAATCACGTCTGGAAAGACTGGCAGGAGATAATGAGCATTGCCCCGGTGGACAAGGAAATACAGCCGATAACTTCACCTCGCCCGGGACATGCTGACCTGGCTGGAGTCACCAAGTATGGCACTGGAGATATTCGCCCGATCTTGGAACGAGCCAGTGCCCGAGAAACAGCAGCCAGAGTTGCTGTCGGCGCTGTAGCCAGAAGATTCCTCGAGGAATTCGGAATTGCTGTTCATAGCCATACGATAAGTATAGGTAGACACCGGGCTAAACAGCCCAAGTCGATAGATTGGCAGCAAGTGGAGAGTTCACCTGTCCGCTGTGCCGACGCTGCAGCAGAAAAGGCAATGATGGCGGCTATCGATGATGTCAAGGCTGCAGAAGACACTCTGGGTGGTGTCTTCGAGGTAATCGCCACTGGAGTGCCTGTCGGATTGGGCAGCCATGTCCAATGGAACCGCCGGCTTAATGGCCAAATCTGTCAAGCGATAATGAGCATAAATGCTGTGAAAGGTGTTGAGATAGGCGCCGGCTTTTCGTTAGCCAATGTTAAAGGTTCTCAGGCTCAAGACATAATTGAAACCGGCCCAGAAGGAACCGTTTTACCCTGGCATCGGGCCACTAATAGTGCCGGCGGCATTGAAGGCGGGATAAGCAATGGACAACCAATAGTGGTTCGCGCCGTGGTAAAACCCATCGCTACCCTCGGCAAGCCGTTGCCATCTGTAGGGCTGCGAAGTGGAAAGAAGGTCGAGGCTCATTATGAACGCAGCGACATCTGTGTCGTCCCTGCGGCCGGAGTCATTGGAGAAGCAATGCTGACCATAGTCCTGACAAACGCCATGCTGGAGAAGTTCGGCGGTGACCATTTAAAAGAAACCTTAGCCAACTATAAAAACTATATTAGCTCTGCCTGCTCTCGCAACCGTTATGCGACATCCTAAAGAAAATAACAATATCGCCCTCATAGGTTTCTCAGCCACTGGTAAGTCGGTCGTTGCCCAAAAAGTAGCTGAGCACCTGCAGTGGACGTTCATAGATACCGATGATGAAATAGTCAAGCTCAGCGGTAAGACTATTCCGGAAATCTTCAAACAAGATGGCGAGGACAAGTTCCGACAGCTGGAACGCAAAGTATTAAGACAGGCCTGCCAGAAAGAAAAGACCGTCATTGCTACCGGAGGTGGGGCTATCATTG
This sequence comes from Chloroflexota bacterium, assembly GCA_026389735.1. The sequence goes on from JAPLHH010000086.1 coordinate 4,018, forward strand.
ACCCCAGAAATCAGAAGTTACTTCTTGAAACCAGCGTGGTTGTTTGTCTGGAAGCCAAAGCAGAGACTATATACCAGCGTCTGCTCCATGATACTCTCTACTCTGCTAACCCTGTAGTCCGCCCTTTGCTTGCTGGGGATAATCCTTTAGGACGAATCAGACAGCTTAAAGCCTACCGTCAGCCCTACTATGCTGTCGCCGACTGGACGGTTCATACCGACAACCTGACTCTCGATGAAGTAAGCCAGGAGGTGATAAAAGGCTATCGGTATGTAAGTAAACATCACGGCAGCAAACAATCTACTGAAGCCGACCTGGCCTGTATAGTAGAGACAGCAACGGACAGCTATCCTGTTTTTGTTGGCTGGGGAATGCTGGGCAAGCTTGGAGAAAGAATGAAACAGGCCGGCTTGTCAGGCACAGCTAACATCATCAGCGATGAAATCGTTTTTCCCATCTACGGCGCACGAGTTAAGAAAACGCTGGAAAAAGCCGGCTTTGCAGTCAATTGCTGTGTAGTACCGCCTGGTGAAGCTTCAAAGAATATCGCCCAGGCTGTCAAAATTTATGACTTCCTCATTAAGCACCGGGTAGAGAGAAACGACGTGATAGTTGCTCTAGGCGGCGGCATGATTGGTGACCTGGCTGGATTTGTCGCCGCCACCTTCTTAAGGGGCTTGCCCTGGTTACAAGTGCCGACCAGCCTGATAGCCATGGTAGATGCCAGCATCGGCGGCAAGGTAGCTGTTGACCATCCCCGAGGTAAAAATCTGATTGGCGCTTTCTATCAGCCTTGCCTTGTCCTGGCTGACGTTGAAACTTTAACTACCTTGCCCCAACGTGAGCTTACTTCAGGGTGGGCTGAGGTCATCAAGCACGGGCTGATTCTAGACGCCGATTTCCTGCAGCTTCTCGAAGACAAAGCTAAAGACTTAGTTAAGTTAAAGCCAGACATTACTTCTAAAGTCATTGCTCGAAGCGCTGCCATTAAATGCCGGGTTGTCAGCGAAGATGAAAAGGAAACTGGAAAACGCATCATCTTGAATTACGGGCACACTATAGCCCATGGGCTGGAAGCTGCTAGCAAATATGAACGTTTTCTCCACGGTGAGGCCGTGGCTATTGGTATGATGGGAGCAGCCAAGCTCAGTCATCGATTAAAGCTCTTATCACAAGATGACGTTGAACGCCAGAAAGCTCTTCTGCAAAAGTTCGGCTTACCTACAGATTGCTCTGGTGTGCCTCTGGCCGATGTGCTTGCAGCCATGGAACTGGACAAGAAAGTGCGAGGAAAAGCAATCCAGTGGGTCTTACTTGAAGACATAGGTAAGGTAGTAATACGCAGTGATGTCGGGGAAAAGGAAGTCTTAAGAGTCCTTCAAGAGGTAGTGAAGCCTTGAAAATCACTCTAACTAAGCAGGGGACTTTACTGGACTATATCAGCGTACTGAAACCTGTAGAAACCAGCCTGCTTACCTTTATCGGCATTTGCTCAGCGATTATTGCCGCCAGTGGCTATCCATCAGCCGAAGTCTTTTTTCTTATCTTAATTGCCATCCTTTTAGGCAGCGCTGGCTCCAACGGGCTTACCAATTACCTCGACCGTGAGGTTGACGCTCGGATGATGAGGACATCCAATCGAGCTTTACCTTCAAGGCGAATCGACCCTCCGCAGAAAGTTCTGCCCCTTATCATCGGGCTTATAGTTGTCGCGTTGGCTTCAGCCTGGGTGTTAAATCCCCTCTGTTTCCTGTTTGGCTTGATAGGCGTCATAGCATCGTCGATATGGCGTAAGACAATCTCGTGCACTTTTCTCGGTATAGTCGCCGGCTGTAGCCCGGTGCTTATCGGCTGGTTTGCCATAAGTCCAGTGTTTGATACCAGGATTCTTCTTTTGTGTTGCCTCGTCGCTATCTGGATTCCCATTCACGTTTGGACTGTAATGATTGCCAACCGGGAAGATTATCTAGGTGCTGGCTTAAATTACCTCCCGCTAAGCTGGCAGGTCAAAGATGTGGTAAAAATACTTTTCGGCTTATCCATCCTTCTCTACCTTGTTTCCATTCTCATTTACCTGACCGCTGATTTTCACCTGCTTTATCTGATCGTGGCGAACATCCTTGGCGCCTTGATGATTTACGCCAATGCCCGCTTGCTATTCTCACGGACATCGATGGCTGCCTGGCGGGTCTACAAACTATCAGCCTTCCCCTATCTAGGTATCATTTTCCTGACTATGTCTCTGGATATTTGGTTAGCATCCGGTCCTTAGGTTACTGCCGGGCAAAAGCAGAAAGGTAGCTTAGAAGTCTCTGCCAAGTTACCTCTTAAGGTGTTTCATCCCAAAAAGTCAAGGAGTTGACAAATAGAAAGGCATTTTAGAGTAGTAAAGACCTGCCCGGATACACAAGCACGCCTCGGAAAACTTGTTACCAATCATGGGGTAGTGCCAACGCCGGCCTTCCTTCCCGTAGCCAGCCAGGGTACAGTCAAAACCTTAATTCCGGAAGAACTCAAAGACATCGGTATAACTATAATCCTGGGTAACACCTATCACCTTTATCTGCGGCCGGGCATAGATACTATTGAGAAGCTGGGAGGACTACACCGGTATATGGGCTGGGATGGGCCGATATTGACTGACAGCGGCGGCTATCAGGTTTTCAGTTTAGCCCGGCTGTGTCAAGTCACCGATGATGGCGTCATATTCCGCTCTCATATCGATGGCAGTGAGCATCACCTTACTCCGGAACTGGTTATTGAATTTCAACAGAAACTGGGTGCTGACATCATCATGACGCTGGATGAATGCCCAGCCATTAACACCAGTATGGCAAAGGTGCGCGAAGCTGTAGACAGAACCTACCGGTGGGCGGAAAGATGCTGGAGGCACCACCAAAGCTCCGCCCAGCTGCTCTTTGGAATTGTCCAGGGAGGCATTTCTCCTCAACTTCGACAGCAGTCGGCAGCAGCCATCACTTCTCTGGATTTTCCCGGTTATGCCATCGGAGGTTTAAGTCTGGGTGAGCCCAAAGAACTGACCTGGTCTATGGTAGATGAAACAATGCCTTTCTTACCTCCAGACAGGCCCCGCTATCTTATGGGCGTAGGCTCGCCCGAGGACATAATTGAAGGAGTAAGCCGGGGAATAGACCTCTTCGACAGCGCCCTGCCGACCAGGGTGGCTCGAAACGGCGCCATTTTCACCATGCAAGGCAGACAGAACATGCGAAAGGCCGTCTACAAGGCAAAGGAACAGCCTGTTGATGCTGACTGTGATTGCTATACCTGCCGCACGTTTTCTGCTGCTTACCTTCACCACCTGTTCAAATGCGAGGAGCTGTTAGCCTACAGGTTGGCTACCATACATAATCTTCGTTTCATCGCCAGGCTGATACAGAAAATAGAAGATGCCATCCAGCAAGGCGCCTTTGCCGCCTTCAAAAACGAGTTCCTCAGTCAATATCAGGTTACCGATGAGGAAGTCAGGCTCACTCAGAAGCAAAAGTGGCTGAACTCACCCCGGCATCATAACGCCACCTCTTAGCCTGAGAAATCAGCGCTTGGGGAGAACTAACTAAAAGCCAAAAATGCCATATCTTCTCCGGCGAAGGCATTGTATTCTTGAAGAAAAGCGGGCAAAACATTGCTATCAAGAGATAAAAGGTGTATTATTAAACAAAATGACGGTTTCGTTTAATAACGGCAAAACTTATTAAAGTAGCGTTTAATAATGGATATCGCTCTGTTTAAAGATAGTCATTCGGGCAGAGTGACCCGCACTTCGGGCGGCTACTGGGCCTTTGTTCCCAACCCCCTGCCTCCAAAGCTTGAGTGGGATAATGCCTTGGTATCCTTGGTTTCCAAGGCTGACATAGCCGTGGGGACTCTGTCGGGGCTTGGCGAGACATTGCCTAACCCTCATCTGCTTATCTATCCCTTCATCCGGCGAGAAGCGGTTCTGTCCTCACGTATAGAGGGCACAAGGTCGTCGCTCTCCGACCTGTTGCTTTTCGAGGCGACAAAGATTGAGAGGCAAAGGGATGTGAAAGAGGTACAGAACTATGTGCATGCTATGGAGTACGGGCTCAAGCGGCTGAACAAGCTGCCGCTCAGCCTGAGATTTATTCGCGAGCTACATAGCATCCTCATGGAAGGAGTACGCGGTGAGCATGCAACAGCGGGTGAGTTTCGTCAATCTCAGAACTGGATTGGGCCTCCGGGCTGCACTCTGAATGAGGCTACCCTTATCCCCCCTCCGGTACCTGAGATGCAAAAGTGTCTTAATCAACTGGAGAAGTTCTTACATACTGAAAAGGACTTGCCACTTCTAGTGCAGCTAGCTTTAGTCCATTACCAGTTCGAGGCTGTTCATCCCTTCCTTGATGGCAACGGACGTATTGGAAGGCTTTTAATCACGCTTTTCCTGTGCCAGCGGGGAGTGCTTACTAAGCCATTGCTCTATCTCAGCGCTTTCTTCGAGCGTCATCGCCAGGACTATTATGACTTGCTCCTTAAGGTAAGCCAAGAAGGAGCTTGGCGAGAATGGATAGAGTTTTTCCTGCGTGCAGTAGTTGAGCAGTCAGGTGATGCTGTATCACGTGCGCGTCGCATTCTGGACATTCATCACACTTATACTCAGGCAAGTCGGGAGAAAAAGCTGACGCCAACTGCAGGGCAACTTATCGAGCTTATCTTCATGAGGCCGCTGTTAAATGCTAGGGCTGCTCAAGAATACCTCAATGTAACATTCCCAGCGGCTCAAAAGGCACTTAACGCTCTTGTCGAGGCAGAAATCTTGGCTGAGATTACTGGTGGCAAGCGTAACAGGGTCTATGCCGCGAAAGAGATACTTGAGGTACTGGAAGAGGACATCCTTGTGCCTCGCTCGAAAGATAATGAGGACAAAAAACGAGCTAGATAAAGCAATAAAGGACATGGAGCAGGGCAATGCCTGGGACGAGAGTGATGAGGTGGTGCAGGTAGAAGTGAAGAAGCCGCGCTGGATAAGGTTATCCCGGTTAGGCTCTCTGGGGACAAGTGGGAGGAACTCAGGCGGGAGGCTAGAGAGCTGGGCGTTGGCCCGACCACGCTGGCCCGCATGTGGCTCTTGGAGCGCCTGCGCCAGCGAGTGAAGGCTTAACAGGGCGCCTTCGCAGCCTTCAAAAACGACTTCCTCAGTCAATATAAGGTTACCGACCAGGAAGTCAGGCTTGCCCAGAAGCAAAAGTGGCTGAATTCACCACGCCACTGTGACAATGCTACCTATTAGCCCCAGAAACTCACAATAGATCATATCTGCATCAGCAAGATAAGCAAACCTTAGGATTTGTTCCTACGACTTTATTCTCTTTAATAGCAGCCTACGTTGGAAGGATACCGAGCTTCTGCTTGAGAAGTTATAACTTATTCCGGCTTTACAGTAGTTGCTTACCTCTTGCCCGAAGCCTCGAACAAAAAGGTCTTTTATTGAGTCTCGGTCCACTGGCCATATTCTCAAGATGGTACAATCTGTTTTGCGGCAATTCTCAGTCTTTTACAATAATGACCGAAATAGGTTACCTGCTCAAACTTGGCTGTAAGGAGAAAAGTTCCCGGGGTGATATCCAAAGGAGCAGTAAGTAACTTGGATCTAACTAGGGACTTAAATTTATCTAATGCTTCGTGAGACTGGTGCACAATAGCATTTCTAATAGTATTCATCTCTTCCAGCTCTGTCATTATCGAGTCGAGTCCATTTGCAAATGGCTCGCCGTTTTTGAAACAAACCTTTGAACGCTCTTTGACCAAGCTAGGACTCGACCACCTAAAGAATTCTCTTCCTGCTAATATGACATTTAACGCATGTTGCTCATCATTCGGATAAACAAACCTTACGGGTGCAAAGCCTGACGCAGTCTGTCTACCTAGCATGTATGCAAGGAAGCAATTCTCTAGGAAGCATTCCCACGTCGCATGTATATTGACAAACGCCCACCCAACAATCCAGTCCCTCTGCTGTGAGGTTAGATTTACAGACAAATTAGGTAAAGATACCATCTGGTTCACGGTCTGTATTAGGTCCGTGCTTTTGTTTATATTTAACAAAAGGTCACCCTGAAAGGCTTCAAGAGTACCCATATCCTGTAATACCTTAGGTGCTTCTCGATTGCAGGTCTCGTATGATGTGGCTCACGAGGTACTCATGCCTAATTCGCCTAGATGACAGATCGGTTGTACGTCTAGTGGAAGCATTGACGAACTTTATATCCTCAGCATTAGAAACCTCTGAGATGTCCTTTTCGAGCAAACTATCAATGTCCCATAACGTGGTGCTTACCCTTGCGAGAGTTTTTGAGCCGAATTCTACCCTTTGCGCTGATGACCCTGGCAGCCCGTACAATAAGTCATAAATTGCACAATATAGTGAATAAAATAGATGTACGCTGCTGAAGTGTGACGTTCGCAGTCTATTTTCTGTGATTTCTCCAACTAAGTCCATGCACTGTTTGAACCTTTCGGTCACAATTGGCTTCTCGGAAAATTCGTCATCATATGTTCTGTAATACCTTTCTATAACCTTTCTTGACTGTACACCAGATAACATGGCTATGACTAATTCGCTTGTTAGCTCGGCCTCTAGCATCCTCGCGACATCTTGTTCTGACAATATGCGATTCTCAATCCAAAAGCGATAGAATTCGTATCCGAGACTGTAGACTGTCTTTTTGAAATGTCCAAAATATTTTGCATTTAGTAGCTCCTGTCTATTCAGTCGTACCCCATAAGTATTTAATCTAGCGAAGATGTCCAGAACCTCTATGTCACTAGCTCCGATTAATAAATCTACTGAGATACTATAGTTTAAGAAATTATCTTGTACTTCTTTTGGCAAGTCCTCATAGTATTTGCCGCCAAATTCATCGCCACCATGTACACGCATTACAGGGAAACCACTTGCCAAATAGGCTAAGATAGTGCGAATCCGCTGTTGTCCATCTACTATTTCCCTAATAGTTCTCCCCATGTCATCAATGTATTGCCTCATGAAAACCTTTGGCATCGGCAAATCAAGCAGTATGGTGTCAATCAAATAGGAGCGCGCTTTGTCTGTCCAAACTGACCTCCTCTGAAATTTAGGTGTTAGCACGAGCGTTTTGTTATTATTCCAGTCCTTAAAATCGTTAACACTGTATGCTCTTGCGTCTGTTCTTTTCATGAGTACCTCCTTATACTTGAGTCTCTTGTGCACCTCTTTGCTTGATTAATCTATTCTAACACACAGGGGTGACAAATCAACATAAGAACGATCTATTGAGATTGCACCTAGTACATAACGGTTGTTGACCGGATATATATTCGGGTGTAATTAAATTGAACAAGAAGCTGCCTTAAGCTATAATTCTCAGACACATCGGGAGGCTTTCTTGCTCAAGAGCCATAGCTGCGGAGAACTAAGAGATAAACACGTGGGACAAGAGGTAACTCTGGCCGGATGGGTTCACCGGCGCCGCGATCACGGCGGTCTGATATTCATTGACCTGAGAGATAGAGAGGGTATAGCCCAGGTAGTCTTTAACCCGGAAACTTCAAAAAAGGCACATAAAACAGCCAACGAGCTCCGCAACGAATATGTGGCTAAGGTAACCGGCAAAGTTTCGCTACGTCCCTCAGGCACCGAGAATTTAAAGCTGCCTACCGGCAGAATAGAAGTCATCGCCAGCGACATTCAGATTCTTAATACAGCAAAAACGCCGCCGTTCTATATAAATGAGGATGTGGAAGTCGACGAAAATCTGTGTCTTAAGTACCGCTAT
>JAPLHH010000084.1 GCA_026389735.1 Chloroflexota bacterium
AATTGAGTGGGCTAGAGAAGCGAATAGCCAGTGTATTGAGAATGTTTATAATAAACAGCTAAAAGTAGCGAAAGCATTTAACTGGGAGGTGGATTTGCTGGCAGTACCTTAACGTTTACAATGAGTTAAAGATAAAGAGTAAAAAAATGAGCTTAAAGAATAGAAACATGCTCATAACTGGCGTGAGTGGTTTTTTGGTTCGCACATGGCCAAATACCTTCTTACCTACCCTGGCAGACTTGTTACGGATTTTGTCCTCAAGTTTGAGCAAGGCAACCTGGCCTAAGATTGCACAGATGATTTACTTCGTATACTCAAAAATCTTTACTTCGGAAATCAAACCACCGCTTGGCATCATCTTGGAACCCTTAGAACTATAAACCAGCTTGTAATGCTCCAAGGCTTGTAAGGGTACAGGGCTGGCAAACGGGTCGGCGCCAACGATCCTGTAATTACCCGATTTCTGACTCGCAACATAAGCCTCAGCTTCGTCATAGCTGGGGAAAGATTTTACACTAGTGATCTCCTTGTAAGGCTGACCGTCACGGGCTACTTTTTCCTCGTAAGAAATAACAGGAGAACTTTTAGGTATCACCTGGCTGCCATCGAAATTATATAGCCTGATAACTAGTGAACGGTAGTATTCAGGATATAATAGTATTACCGGCTCAAGCTTGCCGTCCTGCGGCTGATAGTAGACATCATAGAACTTCTCCGGGCTGCTGCCGCTAAGGGTTGCCACTGCATGAAACTTGCCCATTGGCATAGCTATGGCATTGTCAACGAGCACATATTTTGAGCCCCAGCCATCCAATATGGCGTTGGCTGAGGCTTCGTCTTGAGCAGCAAAAAGGGGGGCCTCTCCTCTGTGGCCAGTGCCTGGATTAGCAGTGGGTATACGATGACCGATACGGGTTATCCAATAGCCATAGTCCCACCAGGCGGTGACGCCATAGGCAGTCTGAGGATAATTATAGCTTTCACCCGGGGGTGGTGGCTCATAGAGTTCGTAGTAAAAGTCAGGATTGCCGAACGGGTCTGGGGTATTGTCCTTCAGCCAGGAGAGCGATTCACACCAGGCATCGCTGGGAGCAAACGCTGGCTGACTGGCAGTATTTATAGCTCTACCGATGTTAGGAAATAAGACAAGGAAGAAGACGACTATAACCCCTAGCCCCCTGTTTACCCAACTGGCAGCAGGACGAGGGTCACCTCGCCTTTTTTGCCTGGCTTTCTTTTTCGTCTCCTTGAGTACCTCTGCAGGTCCAGCCGCTACCCCCCTGAAGCCACTAAACTCAAGTATTAGCCACGAGAGGTAGGCGGCAAGCAGAGCTACATTTACAACAAAGTAATAGGCGAAGCGTCGCATAGCCAAGGTAGCTGCCAGCATCACCAGGCTCCAGATGATAAACAGCGTCTTATCAGTCTCGCCTCGCTTAATAATAAAGTAGATAAGTATACCCAGGGAGATAAAACAGAGGAAAAAGCTGGTGGTGAAATTACCCCAGGCAACCGCTAGTGAGAAATTACCACCAGGAAAGAGCAGGGGATGCATCTCAAGGACGGTTGTCCCGATAGGCCAGGTAAAGATGCTGAGACTTCCTACTATTGCACGGAGAAGAGATGGGCTGACGATATGGAGAATTGCTAAGCTCACCAGACCGAGGCCGAGGAGAGCCGCCGGATAGATGATTGGCTTCATATTGCGGCTGGCCATTAGGTAGGAAAGCACAGCCATAGCTATGGGGATGATAATAGCAATAATCAAAGAAGCCAGAGACATCCTGTCCGGGGAGACGGGTAAAAACACCAGTAGGGCGACAATGAAAGTGATGGTGCTGACGAAACAGAGATAGTCAGTAGACCTGCCCTTCAAATGGTCGATGATAAACTGGACGACGAGATAGACAAAGATGATGAAGACAAACAGCAGCGCTCCCATCCAGGTGAGAAAGTAAATCCCTAAGAAAATGCCAGCAAGAAGGCTATAGATAAGCGGTTTGGTCACGGTTGCCCACTGTCTATGCCACAGGCGGTCAAATGTCATCTCATTGTTCCTACCAGCCTTAACAGCCAGTATCAAAAACAGCATAGCCACCGTGGTAAATAGCACTTCGGCAACATGGTAGTCAGTGAAGCCAAGTGTTGACCTGCCAAGAAATTCACCAGGAAAGATGGCAATCAAGCCGGCAGCTATTACACCAGCCCAGCGACTGAACAGCGCCTTACCGATGAAATAAACCGGGATAACAGTTAAAGCACCTAATACTGCTGGAAAATAGACGCCAATGACATCAACAGTGTGTTGAGTTGGCGAGCCTAAGCCAACAAGCCAGGTAATACTGGCGAGGAAATAGGCGAAAAAAGTAAGCGAACCAGGCCCACCACCCCCTGGATAGAGCAAGTAAGGATCAAAAGAATTGAGATGAGGAAAATTGTGAACAAGATTGTCAACGAGACGCATAAAAAAGTAAGCGTCATTTCCAGTAAGCTTTATCCAGTCGCCAACGAAGACCTTATCGTAAGGCAGAGCAATTCGGAGATACAGGGCAACACCGAAGAAAAGGGCAACTATTATGCCAGCAATGAGTCCGGAGGAGAATCTATTCTGGTTCATCGCATTTACCCTAAGGAAGATTATAGCCTTGTTTCGATTGTGGTGCAAGGTAATGTTGTGCGGGATAGTGTACCATCAGAACATGTAGCTGCGAAGCTTTAGCCTCGCTGAACTCGACCCTAAAGGGTCAAGGCTACATGTGTGTGGTGGATAGGCGAACTTAAAAGGCCGCCGCTACATGTGGGATAAATCCCGACCTCAAGCGACCCTGAAGGGTCGCAATTACATTGGACTTAGAAAACCTGAATAAATGATACACTATCTTTAACCGGGATGAGTTTACTGACAGGTGACTCAACGTTTATAATGAGTTACGGATATAGGGTGAAAGGAAGTCAAAATGAGCTTAAAGAGTAAAAACGTGCTCATAACCGGCATAAGCGGTTTTGTTGGTTCATATATGGCAAAGTGCCTTCTTGATGATGGAGCTAATGTCTTTGGGTTGGTCAGGAGACGCGCCGATGGCACTACCCCACAAAACATCAAATATCTAGGGATTGAGAAGGAGGTCAGATTGCTGGAGGGCGACATGCGAGATATTTCTAGCATTGCCGCTGCCTTAGACCAAGCTAAGCCTGACATCATCTTTCACTTTGCCGCCCAATCTTTTATCCCCAGGTCGTTTTCTTGCCCCGGGGAGACCATGGAAATAAATTGTCTGGGAACATCAAACCTCCTTGAGGCAATTAGAAGCAAAGAGCTAGACCCAGTAGTAGTGTTCGCTGGCAGTAGTGAAGAATATGGATTGGTTATTTTTTCTGACTCCCAATATCAGCAAATTAAGAGTAAATACGGCACAATTTTCCCGGAGCCGAGCCATATTCCGGAGTTGCCAATTACTGAAACCAGCCCTCTTCGCCCAATGTCTCCTTATGCTGTGAGCAAGGTTTATGCAGACTACCTCATGAGGAATTATCACACTTGCTTCGGCCTGAAGACAATAGTCTCCAGAGGCTTTAATCAGGAGGGAGCAGGCAGAGGCAAGATGTTTGTAACTTCAGCGATTACTCACCAAGTTATGCAGCTCAAGCGGGGTGAAATCGATAGGGTACTCATAGGTAATGTTAACGCTTTCAGAGACTGGTCACATATCAGTGATATTTTGAAGGGCTATTGCCTGCTAGCCGAGCGGGGTAAGTATGGGGTGGTTTATAATCAGGGTTCCCAGCGGACTAATTCAGTCCTGAGCTATCTGTTGCTCAGTCTGGAATGTGCCGGTTATGTCGTAGATAGAATAGAGACGATTGAGGGCAACAAGGTTGTAGAAAAGCCGAACGAGGCAGACAGCTCGGAGATGTTCGGTCTTCAGTTTGAGAAAACCAGAGTAGATAAGCTTATGCTCGATGGCAAGTTGGAGTTTCAGCCCTCAGATATAGGAATCATTGCTACTACAGACAAAGGGAAAATAACTATAGAATTCGGTAAAGAAAGATTTAGGCCAGCAGATGTGCCCATCTTATTGACCCGAACGGCCAAAATTCAGGAACTTGGATTTAAGGTACAGCACAGTTTAAGAGACATAATTAATGACCAGTTGAACTATTTCTTAGACCCATCACGGTAAGTACCTGATCTGTAGACACATTGAATCATACTCTTATTCGACCACCTCCTTCTCCAAAGGTCACCCTGAAGGTTCAAACACGTTAGTATTCTGATAGCTATATTGATTCTGAATGGAACAGATAACCTGATTTATTACTAAGCTCCAACCAATGTAAATAGAGTAAGTTTGTCCTCTGCTGGCTGATGTGATAAACTCAAATAGTTTTTGTGGGGACTGCTTTGAAGATACTGGTTAGTAATGATGATGGTGTATATGCCAATGGGCTCTGGGCATTGGTAAAGGAACTGCGGGAGATAGCCACGGTAACTGTGGTTGCTCCAGATAGAGACCAGAGCGGCGCCGGGACTTCAGTGACGTTACGCCATCCGTTGAGAATGACTGAAATAGAAGCGCCGTTGGACGGCGTAGCTGCATATTCGGTGGAGGGAAGTCCTGCCGATAGTGTTATTCTGGCTATTAAACTCGTCTTAAAAGATAGAGTGGATTTGGTAGTTTCCGGCATCAACGAGGGGCCCAATCTGGGAGACGATGTTTTTATCTCGGTAACAGTTGGTTCTGCTCTACAAGGCTACTTCTATGGTATTCCTGCCATTGCCCTGTCTATAGCTGCTTTTGGGAGCCTTCATTTCGACATAGGTGCCAGTCTGGCTAAGCTCATGGCCAAGGAAATCGTCGATAAAGGACTACCCCGGAGAATGCTGTTGAATGTTAACCTGCCTAATCTGCCTCGGGGGGAGCTTGAGGGGATAGAGATTACCAGGTTAGGCGAACGTAATTATACCGACAGAATCGAGCCTGGACATGATGGAAAGCGGCAATACCATTGGATTATGCGTGGTAAGTCTGAGTGGCAGTCGACTTTGGGAACTGATGTCTGGGCACTGGAGCAGAATAAGATTTCGGTTACTCCTTTATTCGGCAATCCTGACAGCTCCAGCCGCGAGCTTCTTAAAAGCTTAGCCCCAGAGCTTTTCTGTAAATTGTTGGACAATAAAGATTCCTGAGCTAGATAAGGAATAGAGAGCTATGTCAGAGGTAGTCATTGTTAGCGGTGTCAGAACAGCCATTGGTACTTTCGGTGGTTCTTTGAGAGATGTCCCGGTAGTAAATCTTGGTGCGCTGGTGATAAAGGAGGCATTAAAACAGGCTGGTTTACGACCCAAAGCTGGCAAAAAGCTGCTTGAGTACGCTCCAAAGGCGGTAAGGGATGCTGGGCTGACCGAGCTGGAAAAAGCTCACTATGATTGGGGTGATTCACTTAAAGAAGTTCAGGTTGATGAAGTGATTATGGGCAATGTGCTGCAGGGTGGCCAGGGACAGAATACTGCCAGGCAGGCTACTATCTATGCTGGTTTGCCTAAGGAGACAAATGCCTTTACTGTAAATAAGGTGTGTGCCTCAGGGCTCAAGGCAATCACTTTGGGGGCTCAGGCAATAATGCTCGGTCAGGCCGAAGTAATAGTTGCCGGAGGCATGGAGAATATGAGTTGTACGCCCTATGCCCTGCCTCGAGCTCGATGGGGATATCGGATGGATGTCAATGGCAAAGGTGAGGCTATGGACCTTATGGTTTATGATGGGCTGTGGGAGATATTCTACGGCTATCATATGGGGCTGACTGCAGAAAATATTGCTGAGACGTATAAAATCTCTCGGCAAGAGCAGGATGAGCTTGGGCTTTTAAGTCATCAACGAGCTCGAGCTGCCATAACCCAGGGCATATTTAAGGAGGAGATAGTGCCTGTGGTTATTCCACAGAAGAAGGGTGAATCTGTGGTCTTTGATACTGACGAGCGGCCGATGGATACCAGTCTGGAAAAGATGGCAAAGTTACCGCCAGCGTTTAAGAAAGATGGTACGGTTACCGCTGGAAATGCTTCTGGCATTAATGACGCTGCTGCAGCCGTAGTATTGATGAGCAAAGACAAGGCTAAAGAATTGAAGCTCGAGCCGATGGGGGTTATCAAGTCTTATGCTTCTGGGGGTGTCGACCCGGCTTACATGGGGCTGGGGCCGATTCCAGCAGTCAAGAAAGCTCTGGGGAGAGCCGGCATAAGTATCAAAGAGCTGGACACAATCGAGTTAAATGAAGCCTTCGCTTCTCAGGCCATAGCGTGTATGAGGGAATTAGGATTAAGTACAGATAATACTAACATTCGTGGCAGCGGGATTTCTCTGGGGCATCCCATCGGCTGCACCGGCGCCAGGCTGGCAGTGACTATACTGCACGAGATGAAGAGGCAAAACTTGCACTTGGGCCTGGTGACCATGTGCATTGGTGGCGGCCAGGGGATGGCCATGGTTGTAGAAAGGTAGGAGGCCGTTGGTCAAACACAATCGTCATTCTGAGCGAAGCGAAGAATCTGTTGCGTGACTCGAGGTGGTGGCTGGAGACCCTTCGCTACCGCTCAGGGTGACAGGTGAAGGTTCAGGTAACAGAAGTATGTCAGGAGATTTTCTTTGACTCGGCTTGTTATAGTCAGACACGGAAGGACAGAGTGGAATCGGGTGGAAAGGTTTCGTGGCAGAGCAGATATCAAGCTGGATGAAGTAGGAATTAAGCAGGCTGAAGCTGCGGCTGCCAGGATTACTGAATGGCAAGTTTCGGCAGTTTATTCCAGCCCGCTTCAGCGTGCTTCGACCACAGCCGAAATACTGGCGCGCCCTTTTGGCTTGGAAGTAAAGCTGCTGCCTGGTATTATTGACATAGATTATGGGGAATGGCAGGGTTTGTCTCCTGAGGAGGCTGCTGCCAAGGACGGTGGCCTTTACTCAAAATGGTTGGAGAGTCCGCATAAGGTGAAATTTCCCGGCGGTGAGAGCCTTGCCGAGGTCAGGGAAAGAGCCGCTTCAGCAGTGGATGGCTTGATAGCCCAGCACCCAAAGGAAACAGTTGTTTTGGTGTCACATAAGGTGGTCTGCCAGATTCTCATCCTTAGCTTGCTGGGTTTAGATAATTTGCATTTCTGGCAAATCCCTCAGGATGTCTGTGCCGTTAACCTTTTTGAGGTGCGAGGTGGCGTGCCATCAGCTTTGTCGCTCAATGATACCTGTCACCTGAAGGGATTAAATTAGAGTTTGAACAGGGGTTGTTTATGTCACAAATAAAAGTTGGCATCATAAATGTTACCGGCTATGCCGGAGTTGAATTAGCCAGGTTGCTTCATAAGCATCCGAAAGTAAAGCTTTGCTCAATTACGGGCAGGAGTGCTGCCGGGCAGAAGCTAGCTGAGGTCTTTCCGCACCTGGCTGAGATTGACCTAACGATTACTGCAGAGCTTGATGAAGTCGACCTCGTCTTCTCAGCAATGCCCCATAAAGCGAGCGCTGAAGTTATAATACCCTTGGTTGAACGTGGCATCAAGGTTGTTGACATCAGCGCTGATTTCCGACTTAAGGATGCCAGTAAGTACCTGCAGTGGTATGATTTCGCTCATCCAGCGCCGGAGCTATTACAGAAAGCTGTTTATGGCTTGCCTGAGCTCCATCGTGCTGAAATAGCCAAAGCCAGCCTGGTAGCCAACCCCGGCTGTTATCCCACAGGAGCCTTGCTGGCTCTAGCACCGGCGGCTAAGGAAGGCCTTATTTATCCAGATATTATCATTGATAGCAAGTCAGGTGTTTCTGGCGCCGGCAGGTCTTTAAGCTTGTCGACTCATTACGCTGAGGCTGTTGATAATGTCCGTGCCTATTCTGTGCATGGGCATCGCCATCTGCCGGAAATTGTCCAGGAACTGGAAAACTTGGCGTCCGGGCATTTCCTTTCTGTGACTTTCTTACCTCATCTGGTGCCGACATCTCGAGGCATATTAAGTTCATGCTATGCCAAGCTGAAGGAAGACAAGTTGAGTAAGGGGAAAGAAGGGTTGGTGAAACTCTATCGTGATTACTACAAAGGGGAACCTTTTGTCAGGGTAGTTGATAAGCCACCTGAGACCAAACAAACCTGGGGAAGTAATCTTTGCCTCGTTTATCCTATTGTTGATGTTAGAAGTGGTAGGCTTATAGTTATCAGTTGTCTGGACAATCTGGTCAAAGGGGCGGCTGGACAGGCTATACAGAATATGAATATAATGTTCGGCTTTCCTGAGACAGCTGGCCTCGAAGCCTTGCCTGTCTATCCTTAAATCAGTCTGCCCCCATCGTCTAGGGGACTAGGACGTCAGCCTTTCAAGCTGAAAACAGGGATTCGAATTCCCTTGGGGGTACCAAACCTCTTTTAGCCAAGGCGAGCCACGCAGACTTCACCACCCTCTATGACGACAGTCATCGTCCGTTGGCAGTTAGGGCAGGTGAGCGGGCCGCTGTAGTTCATATTGGATGGCTCCAGAGGGATGCTTTTGCCGCAGCCCAAACAGATTACACCTGAGGAGCCCCTTGAGCTAGTCTGGTGCTGCCGCTTATGGCTGGCTAGCTGTTCGATATCCTCGAACTCAATTCCACAGGTAACACACTTAAAGCGCATCTCCTTGTTTTCTCCTTTCAATTCTGATTAACTGTAGCCCTATTGTAAGTCATCTGATGGCAATAGTTAAGAGCGATGAGGTTTTTGCTCTTGGGGGACGAGCATTACGCTATTTTCACTATCTGTTGCTTATGCTCCTCCAGTACCTTTTCATACTGGGCATCGAGCTGGCTGTTGATTCGGCGCCATTCTTCTAGAAACTGTGGATGCTGTTCCGGCTCAATGCGGACTTTGGCTCCCATCTGTTGTTGCATAGCTTGGTTGGTCTCTTGCAGCTTAGCTTCGAAACCTTTCTTGAATTGGAGGTATGTCTGCTGTCTGGCTTGTCCATAATAATTAAGCAGATTGGTTATCCGATCCAGAATAGTTTCGAGCTGGTTTTTGTTTTCTTTTGCTACTCTTAAGCCAGACATGGCTCTTTTTGTGACTTGTCTGTCTCGCTCACTTTGGGGGAGAATTATATTATGCAGGAATATCTCCTGGGCGCCTTGAGATATATATTTCCTTAATCCGGTACCTTTGTATTTCGTCAGTTCGGCATCCAGGTTAAAATCAGCTTCTTGAAGATACCTGGAAGCCAGTTTATTCCCGACTGGAACACACTCAAATCTTTTAATCTCGTCTTCAGTGAGCTTGCCAAGCTTTTCTACCTTTTCCATGGCTTTTTCCCAGGCGCTTTTCATCTCACTCATGGTACCACTCCCATGTCAAGAGAGTTTGTTGACGTGCAGAAAGGTTGTTAAGCGACTTTTGATAGTTCATTTACGTAGAGTTCTCCCCATCTATGCATATGACTCTGTTTGAGTTGCTGAAAGTGCGATTGGAAAGTGTTGGAGGCCAGAGAATCTGTAGTCATAAGCACCGCATCCTCGCCATTGTCTGTGTAGTAAGCCCGGCGCACACCAACCTTTTGGAATTCGTACTTCTGGTATAGTGCCTGAGCTTGTTTGTTTGAGACACGTGCTTCCAGGGTGACCACGTTTACGTTGAGTTGTGCCGCCTCAATTATTTCAATCAACAGCCGTTCTCCTATCCCTTGTCGACGATAAGCGTCTCGCACAGCAAGGGTGGTGATATGTGCCTCATCCACCATCACCCAGAAACCGGCGATGCCAACGATATACTCCGTTGAGGGCGGTGGTATTTCTTCACCGAAGAAGCGGTCATGGTCGAAAAGGTGCAGCAATCTTTGCCAAAAACCATTGTTGTCGGCATTTTGTTTGACTGCTTTAATTTCCCCTGGTTTGGTGACCACTATATAACAGGCTAACCGGTTACGGAGCTCCTGTTTGAAGGAAGCATATGTAGGATGAGGCCATTGAGTCGGAAAAGCCTCACGGTCGATCTCAACTGCCTGAGGGATATCCCTATCTTGCATGCGTCTGATAATATAACCCATGCGCTGCCTGTGAATGTCTCTATTTTGCCCGTCTAGGCTATTGTTTTGAGATTTTAGCACATTTCTTTGTAGATGATAAAAAAGGCACCCTATCATTTCTTTAGTGGCTTGGCTATACTATAGATGAGTGTAAATCCTTCACTGTTGGAGGTGGTGATGAAAGGACAAGTTGTTGCTGAGGTGTCAATTATTCCGGTAGGCACCGGTGGTACTGGACTTAGCCGTTATATTGCCGCGTGCCTTGAGGTTCTAGAAGGCAGGAAAGACATAACTTACCGTCTAACGGCGATGGGGACTATCATTGAAGGACCTCTTGATAAAGTACTCGAGGTGATCCGCAAAATGCACGAGGTTCCTTTTAGTAAAGGGGCATCGCGAGTGGTTACTTCTCTCAAAATTGATGACCGTCGGGACAAATCATCAACAATGGCAGGCAAAATAGAATCGGTGATGAAATTGCGGCCATCAATTAAAGCTTGAAATGGTTGACTTAAGCGTCCAGCTAGCTCCGGCCCACCCAAAAGGCTTGCGTCTGGTTAACCCTGTGATGACAGCCTCTGGCACCTTCGGCTATGGCATAGAGTATGGCGAGCTTATTGATGTACAGATGCTGGGTGCTATTGTTTGTAAAGGCACTACTCTGAAGCCTAGAGAAGGCAATCCGCAACCGCGACTTGTGGAGACAGCCTCTGGGGTGCTTAACTCTGTAGGCCTGGAGAATGTTGGGGTTGAAGCTGTGATAAAAGAAAAAGCTCCTGTTTGGGCTAAGTGGCAGGTGCCGGTCATTGTCAATATCGCTGGTGAAACTATAGACCAGTATGAGGAGATTGCTGCCCGGCTGGAGGGTGTCGCTGGAGTAAGTGGCATTGAGATCAACATAAGCTGTCCCAATATAGCATCTGGCGGGATGGAATTTGGTACAAATCCAAAGGCTGCTGCCGAGGTTGCAGCGGCGGTTAAAGCAGTCAGTAGCTTGCCTGTTATCGTAAAGTTGAGCCCCAATGTGACGGATATTGGAGAGATTGCCTTAGCGGTAAGCGAAGCTGGAGCCGATGCCATAACTCTGATTAACACTGTACGAGGGATGGCAATTGATATAAATGAGCGCCGACCTTCCTTAGGCAATATCGCTGGTGGGCTTTCTGGTCCAGCGATAAAGCCGATTGCTCTCTACATGGTGTACAAGGTTGCTGGGATTGTGGATATACCCATAATAGGTTGCGGAGGTATTAGTTGTGCTGACGATGCCTTAGAATTTTTAATGGCCGGGGCTAGTGCTGTCCAGGTTGGTACGGCTAACTTGACTAGCCCTCAAGCCGCTCTGGATGTGCTGGACGGCATCAGGCAATTTATGAAGAGAGAAAACTTAAAGAATATGGAAGCTATCGTTGGAAAGGCCAGAAGCTGACAATCCAACCTAATTCTTTCTGGCAGCGAGCTCGTTCTTAATAAATTCGATAATTTTAGGTGTAGGGGTACCGGGGCCAAAAACAGCTTTTATGCCTATTTTCTGTAAAGCAGGGATATCCTCATCAGGTATAATGCCACCGGCAACAAATAGAACATCGGTCTTTCCCCTTTTCTTAAGCCCTTCCGCGATTGGTGGAAAAAGCTCCAAGTGTGCTCCAGAGAGAATGCTTAAGCCAACGACATCGACATCTTCCTGCACTGCTGCCTCAACAATCATTTCTGGTGTCTGTCTGATTCCAGTATAGACTACTTCCATGCCGGCATCTCGGAGAGCTCTGGCGACTACCTTGGCTCCACGGTCATGACCATCAAGGCCCGGCTTTGCAACTAGCACTCGGATTTTAGTTTCTTCTGCCATTGACCCTTCTCCTTATACTTTTTGTACCAGTTCAATAAGTACCCCTTTTGTTGATTTAGGATGTATGAAGCCGACTTTACCGGCTAATCCGGGGCGACCCTGCTTATCAAGCAATTGAGCGCCCTTGTCGGCTAGCGTACAAAGCTCCTGGTCAACGTTTTCAACTTCAAAGCAGATGTGATGGATTCCCTCCCCCCGGCTTTCAAGGAATTTGGCAACGCCACTTTGCGGGTCAATCGGCTCGAGAAGCTCGATTTCACCACCTTCAGCCATAGGCAAGAGGGCTGCTTTTACTCCTTGCTGTTGTATCGTTTCTATCTTGCTGGGTTTAGCACCGAAAAGGTTATCATAAAGTTCGAGCGCCTCATCCAGGTTTTTGACTACAACAGCAACATGGTGAATTTTCTTAATCATTTCTCTCCTTCAGCCCTCTCTTATAAGAGCTCTGGCTATGGTCATTCTCTGCATTTCTGAGGTTCCCTCATAGATTTCGGTTATTTTAGCATCACGCAGGTAGCGTTCTACCGGGTAGTCTTTACAATAGCCGTAACCACCGTGAATTTGAATAGCATTGTTGGTAACCATTCTCGATGTTTCAGCAGCATAGACTTTTGCCATGGCTGCTTCCTTCATAAACGGCATATCATGGTCTTTGAGCCAGGCAGCTCGGTAGGTCAGCAGCCGAGCTGCATCAATATGGGTTGCCATATCGGCGAGCATCCACTGAATTGCCTGAAAGTTAGCTATCGGTTGTCCGAATTGCTGGCGTTCCTTAGCATAGGCAAGAGAATCATCGAAAGCAGCTTGGGCGATACCTACTGCCTGAGCGGCTACAGTGACCCGGCTGGAATCTATCGCCTCCAAGGCTACCCTTAGCCCACGACCTTGCTCACCTAACAGGTTAGCTGCCGGTATTTGACAGTTTTCAAAGACCAGCTCTGTTGTTGATGAGCCGCGTATGCCAAGTTTATTCTCCTCCTTGCCTACAGAGAAACCGGCAGTACCTTTTTCGACGATGAAGGCGGTTATGCCCCGGTGTCCCAGCGACTTGTCAACGGTGGCAAAAACTACAGCGGTTCCAGCTTCAGCACCGTTGGTTATAAATATCTTGGTGCCATTAAGAACATATTTATCACCTTGCAGTGTGGCAGTGGTCTCCAAAGCTCCGGCGTCACTTCCAGCGCCGGACTCAGTCAAGGCGAAGCAGGCTAGTTTTTCGCCTTTCGCTATAGGTGTAACATACTTACGTTTTTGTTCTTCGTTACCGAATTTGTACATAGGGTAGCAGGCTAGTGATAAGCTGGCCAGGAAAAGTGTGCCCACAGAAGCTGAAGCCCGACATAACTCTTCTGCAGCAATAGCCATAGATAGAAAATCACCGCCACTGCCTCCATACTCCTCAGAAATAGTAATGCCGAATAGACCCAAACCGGCTGCCTTCTTGATGATTTCGGCTGGGCATTTCCCCTCCTCATCGATTTTTGATGCTAAGGGCTTGACCTCGTTGGTGGCAAAGTCGCGCACCATGGCTTGGAACATCTTTTGCTCTTCGGTCAATTCGAAATCCATCTGTTTATCCTTCTCGTTTTTAATATTCCATACACTTGCTCATTTTCAAAAGACAAGGTATTCCCTCTGAATGCCAAAGACTTTGCGCAGTACATCACATATCTCGCCGATACTGGCATAAGCTTCAACACAATCGATAAAAGCTGGCATGGTATTATCTTGACTACGGGTTATCTCCTCCAGGTTCTTAAGTGCCTTGGTGACCTTGCCATTATCTCTGTTTTTCTTTACCTGGGCTAATCTTTCTTTTTGTTTTCTCTCTAGCTCTGGGTCGACTCGCAGAAGGTCCGATATTTTTGACGACGGTGAGACGAATTTATTGACACCTACCACAACAGACTTGTTTTCTTCGATGCTCTTCTGCTGACGATAAGAGCTCTCCTGGATTTCTCTCTGTTGGAAGCCCTGCTCAATAGCAGCTACAGCGCCACCCAGCTTGTCAATTTTGTCTATATATTCAGTAGCTTGTTTTTCCAAAGCATGGGTGAGAGATTCTATCAAGTAAGAGCCTCCAAGGGGATCAGCGACATCGCCGATGCCTGTCTCATAAGCTAGGAGCTGCTGAGTGCGTAAGGCAATGGTTACTGCTTCTTGTGAAGGGGTAGCATAAGCTTCATCGAAGGAATTTGTATGAAGCGACTGCGTCCCACCTAGAGTTGCAGCTAGAGCTTGGACAGCCACTCTAACAATATTGTTATATGGCTGTTGTGCAGTCAGAGTACAGCCGGCGGTTTGCGTGTGGAAGCGCAGCATCATTGAACGGGGGTCTTTGGCTTTGAACCTCTGGCTCATAATCTTAGCCCAGAGGCGACGAGCGGCTCTGAACTTAGCCACCTCCTCAAAAAGATTATTGTGGCTATTGAAGAAAAATGAGAGCCTGCCAGCAAATTCGTCTACATCTAGCCCAGCGTCGATAGCAGCCTGAACATAGGCGATTCCGTTTGCCAGAGTAAAAGCTATTTCTTGGGCAGCAGTAGATCCGGCTTCGCGTATATGATAGCCACTGATGCTAATGGTATTCCAGCGAGAGACATTCTTACTGCAGTAGGCAAAGATGTCAGTGGTCAGGCGCATCGAAGGACGAGGCGGGAAGATATGGGTGCCCCTAGCAATATATTCCTTAAGGATGTCATTTTGAATGGTCCCGTCCAGTTTAGCCGGGTCAACTCCTTGTTTCTTGGCCAGAGCAATGTACATGGCAAGAAGGACAGGGGCTGTAGAATTTATCGTCATCGATGTACTGACTTTGTCTAAGGGGATATCCTTGAAGAGGATTTCCATATCCTCTAGGGTGTCTATGGCTACTCCAACTTTACCGACTTCGCCTTTAGCCAACGGATGATCTGAATTGTAGCCTATTTGGGTGGGTAATTGGAAAGCAATGCTCAAGCCAGTTTGTCCTTGTTCTAGAAGATAGCGATAGCGCTTGTTAGACTCTTCGGCAGTACCAAAGCCGGCGTATTGACGCATTGTCCATAATCTACCGCGATACATAGTCGGCTGGATACCGCGGGTAAACGGGTATTCCCCAGGATATCCTAAAGTGGCACAATAGTCGAAATCGGACATATCTTCTGGAGTATAGACAGGTGAGATTTCTATCCCTGAGCTGGTCTCAAATTCCTCTTGCCTCTCGGGAAAGCGCTTAAGGGTTGGCTCTAATGTGACTTCTTGCCATTCCTGCTTCTTTTTACTTGGCATGGGCTATCTCCTCTGCTAAATCTGCAATTTTGGGCCGAGGCATTTTAGCATAAGTCGCAGGGAATTATAAAGCATTAGACCGGGTTTTCACTTAATGGAGATTTTACTTTGGCAAGTTAATGGTAGCTAGTTTTTGGCCAGCAACAAATGCGTCTTTCAATGCTGTTGGATGCTGGAGGATAGCTTCTCTTTCATCGATTCCCGAGAAAACCAGTTCACCGTTGTAGTTGATATCCATTGTTGTGAACCAGCTTTTGACTGTGGCCATGGCTGGCTGAAACAGATTGCGGAGCTTTGTTCCACCTATTGAGACAAATATTCCTTTGCGTTCCTTGTCAGGATTAATCGCTACTGGAAGCTTAAGTACGTATTTAATTACCCACAGCGCCTGGCAGCGGTCAATCATAGCTTTGGTTTGGGCAGTAACCCCCATGAAAAAGATAGGTGAGGCAAGGACTACACGGTCGAATTCTCTTAAGTCGGTATGTAGCCATTGCATGTCGTCATCTATCACGCATTTACCCGTTTTGAGGCAGCCATCACAGTGGCGGCAGGGAGAAATATTCAGTTCACTAGGGATAACTGTTTTGGTCTTGGCTCCTTGGCTGGCAGCACCGGCCATTACCTGATGAAGCAAAAGGTCGGTATTACCATCACGACGGGGACTGCCAGCAATGCCCAAAACCTTTAATTTAGAAGCTGATTTTCTCCGTGAAAACTGTGGCATGCTGCCTTCAACTAAATTTTCTTTCACTTAGTACTCCTCAAATTTCTCAAATTCCTTCATACCCATAAATTGACCGTGCCAGAAGTGATACCACACCTGTCCCGTGTAGCCATTGACGCTTAGCATGCCATATATCTGCCCATCATTAACTACATGAAGTGTATAATAACCATAGAATTCCTCAGCCTCCTCAGCCTTCGCTCCGGGGAGATAGCTGTCAAGGAATTCCTGCGCATATTTCACAGCTTCTTCCCCGGTTACAGTCATTGGAGTAGAGATGCTTGGGGTGCCCCACATCATCCCCGACATCATCCCGTATTTGGTGTTCCACATCATGTTTGGGCCTGGTTCTGGATACATATCTCCCGTGTATGGATCTATTAATGCCTCGAAAGCTTGAATACCAGTACTTTTTTCAGAGAACTCCACATAGAAGTTGTAGGAGAACTCCATGATCTCTTCAGCTTCGAGGTCAGAATCACTGCGAGCGCTAAGATAGTTTTCGACTATTTCTATCGCTTGCTCCATACTTATTCTTTGTCCCCCAGCCCCATATGGCCCTCCAGGTCCCATCATTCCACCTGGTTCTCTGCCCCACGGTCCCACCATACCTCCAGGTCCCATCATTCCACCCGGTCCCCTCATGTGGTCTCGCGGATAGTAGGGATAACCGGGTGTTTGTGTGGTCTGCTGGGGGCCACAACCTGTACTTCCAGCAATGCCCGCAAACAACAGCACAATCAGTAGGGAAATAACACTCAACTTGTTTCTCATTCTCATCCTCCCTATAGTTGTGTTACCTCGGTTAAAGTATACCACGGAGGTCAGAGAGAATTCCTGTCCATTCCAATGTAGTGCTATAATAGTCCAAGGGCGAATATCTACAGATGCCAGGCTGTAGGTTAGAAAGCCAGAAATGAAACATTAGGAGGATTGCTATGTGGTGGAACTGGTTTGGAGGCATGGGGTGGTGGATGATGTTCGGCGGCTTATTGATGCTGGTGTTCTGGGGAGGAATCATTGCGCTGATAGTCTGGGGTGTTAAAAAGTTGGCAGAGCGCGGTTCTGGCCCAGAAACTGGCCAGAAACATGACCCACTGGACATCGCCAAAGAACGCTATGCCAGAGGCGACATTTCCAGAGAAGAGTTCGAGCAGATTAAGAAAGACTTATCCTGATTACAATGCGGGATTCGAAAGTGCCAATCGAGGGCAGGTCTACTGAAATTGCCAGGAACCGGCGCCTTTAAATTGATGGAGGCGATAAGAAAGCCGTCGTCTTCACTACACTCTAGCTCATCGGAATACAGTTTGGTACTGAAAATTAATGAAAACCCCATCCCGGATGCTTTGCAAGCAGTGGTGAAATAGGCTAAAATTGAAGTCGCTTTTATGGCTGATAACTCTATGGGGGAACTTAAATGACTAAAAACGAGATCTTGAGACAGGCCAGAAAGGAAAACAGGGCAAAATTGACCGAGATCGAGTCTAAGGAGCTTATTAAGGGTGCTGGGATACCTGTCGTTGAAGCTAAACTGGCTCGGACAAAGACGGAAGCGGTTTCCATGAGTAAGGAGATGGGATTTCCGGTAGTGCTGAAGATAGTCTCACCTGATGTTATTCATAAGAGCGATTCTGGTGGTGTCAAATTAGGCTTGGCTAATGCTGCTCAGGTAGGTAAAGCTTATAGCGAGATTCTCTCTGCCGTCAAAGGACACTGCCCAAAGGCAAAAATTCAAGGGATATCCGTGCAGAAAATGGCTCGCCCCGGAGTAGAAGTAATCATCGGCATGACCAAAGATGCGCAATTCGGGCCGGTATTGATGTTTGGTCTGGGTGGGATACTGGTCGAGGTACTGAAAGACGTTTCCTTCCGAATAGTCCCGCTAGCCAAAAGGGATGCTCGGGAGATGATAAAGGAGATAAAGGGTTATCCTTTACTTGAAGGTTATAGAGGTCAGGAGCCAGCTGACATCCCATTTCTGGAAGCTCTGATCTTAAAGGTCTCTGATTTCATTGATAAGAATCCGGAGATAAAGGAGCTTGACCTTAATCCGGTTTTTGCTTACAAGAATGGGGCTGTAGCGGTTGATGCTAGGGCAATTCTAGAGCCCGCTTCGTAATCGTGAATATTCGTTTAGTCGAGCTAGTGCCTTTATAGCTCTTTCCGGTGTGTGGAACCCTACCACTTTACCTGTATCTTGCATTTCCTTTATAGCCTGTTCGGCAGAAGGTCCATAGATACAACATGTTAAAGGCTTATCCTGATGCGCTGCCGCCAGTTCACTCAAAAGTTGACAAAGGCCAGTCCCCCATTTCTCATCAAAAGCAGCGCCAATAAACAAGACAGCACCCAACTCGTGGTCAGCTAGAAGAGCCTCTAATCCATCAATCAACAGCTTCGTGATTGGCTGCGATGTTATCATTATTGGCCAAATATCCACCGGATTACTAACCTTTAGCCAGGAAGGCGCCATCGTATCGAGCAACTTCTGAGTCTTAGGAGACAGTGTGTCAATCCCTATGTCAAAGTTTTGGCTGGCATCTATAGCCATAACACCCAATGCACCGCTAATTGTGGCCACCCCGATTTTTGATTTTTTCATCAGCGGCAATACAGAGAACGTCTTGGCTAAGTCAATGAGTTCTTCTAAATCGCTTACTTGAATTATCCCAGCTTGTTTGAATGCTGCTTGCCATACCTCTTTTCTACCCGTCAGAGAGCCGGTGTGGGACTGAACTGCCTTAGCTGCCTGCTCGCTTTGTCCTGTCTTTAGGGCAAGTATAGGTTTCTTTCGAGCGATGTCTCTAGATATGCTGGCAAAGGCTTTCGTGTCCTGCATGCCTTCGATGTGCAGGGCAACCACCTTCGTGTCCGAGTCATTCTCGAAATACTCTAATCCCTCGGAAAAGCTGACATCACAGGCATTGCCCAAGTCAATGCCCTTGCCTACAAAGGCCATTTCCGAAAAGCCGACAAAGAAAGCGCCAGTTTGGCAAATAACACCAATAGGTTGCTTCTTCATTTTTATTTTTATGAATGTCGAGCTGAAATTAACGAAAGCATTAGCCGTACCAAAGGTATTAGGGCCTAATATTCTAGCTTGACCACCTTTGGCGATATTGTCTATTTCCTTTTGTAGCTGTTTGCCCTCTTCATCGCCGGCATCTGAAAAGCCTTGAGCGACTATTTCTATGGCTTTGATATTGCTAGCGGCGCATTCTTTAACTAGCTGTGGAACCAGAGCGCGTGGTGTGGCTATTACGGCTAGGTCAATATCATCGGCTGTCTCCGCAACGCTTGAATAGGTTTTCACACCGAGTATTTCGCTAACGCTAGGATTTATCGGGTATATTTTGCCTTGATAGCCATAGCTGAGCAGGTTTTCGAGGATGTTGAAAGCTCCCTCGCCGGTATAACGCGAAACTCCAACGAGGGCCACCGACCGTGGCTCCATAAATTGGTTCATTATCTTCATAGATTGCATAATTTTGTGGCTTCGAACGCCTTTCGGTCAGCAACTTGTAAGTCTAGCTAATACCAACTAAAATTGTCAATGAAGATCAGCAAAAGGTATCGACATAGGTAGCGGGAGAACGAAATAATGGAGGAAATCATGAAGAAAGTCTATCTTCTGCTGGCGGTAACTCTTGTAATTATAACCATAGCTACGTCAGGCTGTTTAAGTTCAACAAAAGATAAAGACATCCTGTTTCAAACGTCAATGTTCAGCATCCTCTTCGAAGGTGTCTATGATGGAGATGTGACGTTTAAAGACTTGAAGAGGCATGGTGATTTCGGAATAGGTACGCTCAATGGACTTGACGGTGAGATGGTTGCAGTGGCAAGCGAGTTTTATCAAATAAAGGCAGATGGCAAAGCCTATCCTGTTGATGATTCGACTAAGACGCCGTTTGCGGTTGTTACTTTCTTTGAACCTGATAAAGCCGTTTCATTAGATAATGTATTGGACTATGAGCAATTAAAACAGTATTTGGATAGCATGTTGCCGACCAGAAATATCTTTTACGCAATCAAAGTTGAAGGAGTCTTCAAGTATATCGAGGCAAGAAGTGTGTCCGCACAAACTAAACCGTATCCATCCCTTACTGAAGCCTTGAAGGGACAAACTACATTCGAATTTCGTGATGTTAGCGGTACACTAGTTGGGTTTTGGTGCCCGTCCTATGTGGACGAAATAAACGTGCCCGGTTATCACTTCCACTTTATAACCAGTGACAGACAAAATGGAGGGCACTTGCTTGATTGTGCGACAGAGAATGTAAAAATCGAAATTGATTACACCTCCGACTTCTTTATGATGTCGCTGGAGAGCGATAAGTTTTACGAGCTGGACTTAGAAGCGGAATAGGACATTTTTGAACTTGACCGAATTCACAGCCTTTGCTAGTATTGGTTTCTTGATGGGGATATAGCTCAATTGGGAGAGCGCCGCGTTCGCATCGCGGAGGTCGGGGGTTCGAATCCCCCTATCTCCACTTCTGTTTACCAGAGTTTGGTGAAAGTTAGCTAAATGTATAGCTGTTAATGCCAGGATTTACACAGCCGTCGTTCCGTATCTCTTCCTCCGGATCACAAGAACAATACTGCCCACTGTTCCGACTAAATAGGCAGCTGGGCAAACGAAAATTGCCATTATAAAGAAGAAAGGTTCATCTGGTATTCCTATCCTATCCCAAAAGCCTTCACCAAAGAGAAGGATAAATAGACCATATACAACACCGTGAAGTAAAATACTTACGAAGACTCCCACTGCGGAAGAGCTTGTTAGTAATAGAAACCCCTTGAAGATTTTATCTAGCTTTGCTCTGGCTGTCAGAATTAGTAGTGTCAATCCTAACGCGAAGAAGAGCAGTCCAGAAAACTGAAAGAATGTTGAAACAACGACGGCGACAATATCATCTGGGTACAAATCATTAAGCAAAGTTCTAATTGGTGAGTTCATAACATTGAAACTAATAAAAACTAAAATGAAGGCACCAAGTAGTGCCCAAAATACTGGCATAATGAATCTGTTCGCCATTTTCCTCTCCATATCACTCAGCAAGCTACATAGATACTAATTCTCTGCCGCCAACTTGTCAATACGCTAGCCATTTTGTACTTGCTTCGGACGATGGTCCAAAAATTACCTCAAAAGTTCTACTTGTTGATACCCTTATCTCCACCACTGGAAACAGATTCCGAACCTTTAGCCCTGCTGGCTATGAGAGCAAAAGGTGAGTTAAGTTCAGTCTTGACAATCTCTCCATCTTTCAAATACAGGCCTTGAACACAGTCGCACACAGCAGGCGCTTCTCATCCAGGTTGCCCTTATCAAAAAGGTAATCTATTTGCGATGCTCTCAAAAGGGATTGTCAATGCTCTGGCAACTAGGCTCGAGGTGACCAGAGCACCATTCTGGGTTTCTTGCCCATCTCTTTAGCCAGCTCTTCTATCCTTCCGTATTTTATGCAGGATGCCATGCAGTGCTTCACGCATGACGGCTCAAGCCCCTTTTTAGTGCGAGGTGTGCATAGGATACACAGTTCGGTGGGGAATGGCAGGTAAACAAGATATTCCCTGTCCTTCGGCAACCTCTCGACGACCTCAATTACTCTAATTCCGGACATACCTGCCGGCCACCGGTATTCCTGAGCGCAGGCGACCTGACAGGAATAACATCCCGTGCAGTACTCATAATCAATAAGCAAGCCGTATCCGCTCCTTTTAGGCATTTTCCGTCCCCTCCCCCCCACTGACCTTGTATAATCTGCAGAGCAGGTGCTTAATGGGCGCACCAAGGCCATCTTTGCCATTGAAACCCATAGGAATAAGCTGATTTACATTTGATTCCATGACACCGAATAGACTGGGCTCTTGAGCCGGCTTTTCGGGGAACCACCAGCCGTGGGTAGCCATCACCATCCACCTGGGTACCACCAGAGTAACCTTTGCCTTTAGCTTGCACCTGCCCATCCAGTTCTCCACCCAGACCCATTCGCCATCGCCGATATGAAGTGACTCGGCCGTGTCAGGGTGGATTTCAATCAGAGGGTCAGGCTCGATTTCCCTCAGCCAGGGGATATTCCTGTGCTCAGAATGAAAATACGCTGGAGACCGCCTGCCGGTGGACAAAATGAGGGGATACTTTTTGTATAATTCTGGCTGACTTATCGGGGTGAATGGCGGTTCTTCATAGTGGGCTACAGGCTCCAGCCCCCATTCTTCCCGTATGGATGAGTATAGTTCAATCTTGCCCGATGGCGTTTGAAAGCCGGGCTTTCTGTCCGGTCGCAGCAATCCCTTTTCAAACCGGTGATACGGGGCGCTGGGGTGCCCTTCCGGTGGGAAAGCCCACCCTTTTTCTTGAAGCTCCTTAAAGGTCATACCGGAGGGCTTGATTATTTCATCGAAAAGCTCATGTATGTCTTTCCAGCGAAAGGTGGGGTCGAACCTCTTCGCCAGCTCGAAGTTTATTTCCACGTCCGGCTTGCATTCACCGACTGAAATAGCCTTGTTTATGCTCTGAAGCGGCACCCACCAGCTCCTGATGCCATCCTTCTCAAGAAAAGTGGCTGCTGGTAGAACAACGTCAGCCAGCTGGGTGGTGGGTGTCATAAACAGATCGACTGCAACCACAAAGTCAAGCTTCTTAATAGCCTTAACCCATTTCTTCGGGTCAAGACCTATGCCAGCCACAGGATTACAGGCCTGTATCCACATACCTTTGATTGGGTATGGCTCTTCGGTAAAAATTTGTTCCAGAACCAGGTCTGTTTGTGCTCTCCAGATGAACCTGTTCAAGGGTCCATACCGGCTTGCTCCTATTCTTTTCTTATCAGCCTCCTTTGACTTCAACTTAATAACACCCTTAGCCCCAGGCAAAGCGTAGGCAACGGCATCAAAGGCATAACGTGAGATTACGTTGCCGCCGGGCACATCCAGATTGCCGGTGATACACCACAGGGCGGTAATTGCCTGGACAGTAGGGGTGATTGCCGGTGTCATATCAATAGGCACACCCCAATGTATGGA
The DNA here is from genome assembly GCA_026389735.1 of Chloroflexota bacterium. The sequence goes on from JAPLHH010000084.1 coordinate 22,912, forward strand.
TGCTGGTTTACTCCTGGCATACAAACGTGCTGCCTTAATAATATCGTCTTGCGGAACCCAGGTTATCTCGGACACCCGTTCTACAGGGTACTGATTAACCTCCTCGCAGAATACGCTCCAGACCGTTTTTACCGGTATTCTGGTACCATCGAGGAGTTTGACCTCGTAGTTCCCCTCCAGGGCTGGCTGCACATCGGGCAATCGGTAGTCCACGTTACTGGAATCCCAGACAACCGGCAGTCCCCTCTTTGTATCCCAGACAACGAAGTTACCCGGCGAGCCGTCCTTGGTCAGGTCGCTTTCTCGCAGCAGTTTACCTGTATCGCTCCTGACCAGATGAGTAGAATTCGTCCATTTCTCAACGAACTCTTTATCATACAGCCCCTCGTTTATAATGACGTTGAGAAAGCCCATGGCCAGAGCTCCGTCTGTCCCCGGCCTCAGTCTGAGCCACTCCTCAGCCCTTGAAGCGAACCATGTCAGTCTCGGGTCAATGGCAATAATCTTTGTGCCCCTTTTCATAAGGTCGATAATCCAGTGCCCGAAGACGTTGTCCGGACATGATGCTGGAATGTTGTAGCCCCAGACTATGATGCACTCTGGGATTTTATACCTGGGGTCTTCATAGCGTGCTGGCAGCCACTGTGCGGCATCGAGCACACAGTAATCGCCCTGGACAGTATCCACAGCAGCTATTCTCGGGCTATAGCAGGCAATACCGCTAAGAGCAAACATAACGTTAGGGCTGCCGTAAGCGTAGGCGAGCAAACATATCCAGGGGCCGATATCTCTGCCGGTACCCATGGAGAAAATGACGCTCTCCGGGCCGAATTCCTCTCGAATTTTACCCAGCTTCTTTTCAATCAGGTCGAAGGCCTCATCCCAGGAGATCTGTTGCCATTTACCTTCCCCGCGCTCTCCAGTCCTCTTGAGTGGGTGGGTAAGCCGTTCAGTGTGAGTGACGTATTGTGTCATTGCCAGGCATCTGGCGCAGAGGCGGCCCTGATTCCAGGGATGCTCAGGGTCTCCCTCAATCTTGACTAACTTGCCATCCTTGATGTAGGCGAGCACGCCGCAGCCACCATGACAACCAGGTCCGGCAGACCAGGTAGTTGTCCGTATCACCTCGAGGTTATCTGTCATCACCTGATACCTCCATTGCTCGTTACTTGAAATAAGGTGGAGCCACTTTGGGGGTCTTTTCTCCAGTATAGAATCTATTGAGGAATGCCCTGGTGCGCATGCTGGTCATAGCTGGCGACATGCTGGTTCAATCTAGGCGATAATAGCATAATGGACTATACCGGTCAAATGTGTGCTAGCTACATGGTTAATAACAAGGTAACTGGAAAGAGAGCCAGGTGCCAGGTCTCAAAACGCTAAAAGGTACAGCGGGTAACAAAATGAGTTATTGCTAACAGAGCCGAGTTTTTTAGTTGATTCGGTGTTACTTC